>JAKFVK010000237.1 GCA_021732205.1 Hyphomicrobiales bacterium
TGCAGAAGCTGGAACGTGCGCTCGGCTGCCCGTGGATCACCCGAAGCAAGGCCGATATCGGCATCGATGATGCCAACCAGCGTCAGCCCAGGAAAATGATGCCCCTTGGCAACCAGCTGGGTACCGATGATGAGATCAACCTCGCCGCGCTCGATCGCGCCAATCTCGCTTTTAAGCCGCGCCAGACCGCCCGCCATATCGCTGGACAGGATCGACAGCCGGGCGGCTGGGAATCGCTGCGCCAGCTCTTCCGCCACCCGCTCCACACCTGGCCCCACACCCACCAGCTTGTCAGCAACGCCGCATGACGGACAGGCGGACGGGACGGGTTGTGCATAGCCACAATGATGGCATTGCAGCTCACGGCGAAAACGATGATCGACCAGCCACGCGCTGCATGACGGGCAGCCGAAGCGATAGCCGCAGGCCCGGCACAGGGTGAGCGGCGCATAGCCGCGACGGTTGAGGAAGAGAAGCGCCTGTTCACCGCGCGCCAGTCGCCCGGCCAGCGCATCCACCAGCACCGGCGACAGCCAGCGACCCTTGGCAGGTGGATCACGCCTGAGGTCAATCGCTTTCAGGTGCGGCAGCGCCCGCGCGCCGTAGCGCTGCGCCAGCGCGATGCGGTTGTAGCGTCCCATATCGGCGTTCACATACGTCTCAAGCGATGGCGTTGCAGACGCCAGAACAACCGGAATTTGCTCGATGCGCCCACGCACCACCGCCATGTCACGCGCATGATAGGCAACGCCGTCTTCCTGCTTGAAGGCTGGATCATGCTCCTCATCAACGACGATGAGACCCAGAGCGCGGAACGGCAGGAAGAGCGCCGAGCGCGCACCAACCACCACATGCGCTTCCCCCGACGCTGCGGCGCGCCACAGGCGCGGGCGTTGCGCTGCAGCCACCTCCGAATGCCATTCAACCGGCCGTGCGCCGAAGCGGCCGGCGAAACGATCAAGAAACTGCCCTGTCAGGGCGATTTCGGGAACGAGAACCAGTGCTTGCCGTCCCTGGCGCAAAGTGGCTGCAATCGCCTCGAAATAGACCTCCGTTTTGCCTGACCCCGTCACCCCATGCAAAAGAGCGGTGGAAAACCGGCGAGATGCGACCATATCGCGCAGGGCGGAGGCTGCCAGGCTCTGGGCCTCATTGAAGTGCGGCGTCATGAAATCAGCCTGCGGCAGCGGCAAAGGCGGGCGCGGCGCGATGATGCTCTCCAGCACGCCAGCCTTCACCAGCGCCTCGATCACCGCGCCTGAAACCCCTGTCTCGCTCGCAATATCGGCCTTGCGGCGGGCGAGATGATCACTGAGAAGGGCGATAACCCGCTGACGCGCCGCTGTCGTCTTGGCCGGTTCAACCCCCGTCCAGCGCAGCAATTTCGGCGGCGCTGCGGTCTTTTCTCCGGCCTCATGCGCCCGCAAAGCAAGGCGCAGCACCATGCCAAGCGGTGCCATCGTCCAGCGGGCGATCCAGCTGATGAGCTGCCTGAGGCCGGATGGCAGCGGTGGCGCATCGATGACACCGCGCACGAAGCGCAGCCTGCCCGCCTCGATCTCGTCCACCGCGCTATCCCACACACAGCCGACGACGTGGCGCGGACCAAGCGGCACCTCAACAAGTGTTCCAGCGGCAAGAGGCTGATTGGCGCCATAGGTATAGGGGCGCTCAAGCGCCAAAGGCAGCAACACGGAAACGAGATGGAGCGGCTGGTCGCTAATGGTCGCTTCCTTCTGGTGACAGCCGACGTTGCGCTGGACAAGGCAATGTCTGCCATGATCGATAGGCCAAGCGACAGGGGGCCGCTGCCATGGACATATCGACGATTATCGCGACCGTCACCGGTCTCTATCGCTATCCGCTCAAGGGATTTTCGCCGCAGCCTTTGGCCGATGTCGCGCTTGCGGCCGACAGATGCTTTCCCGGTGATCGCCTTTTTGCGATTGAAAACGGGCCTTCCGGTTTCGATGAAACGGCCCCCGCCCATCAGCCGAAGATCAGATACCTGATGCTCGCGCGCAATGGCGCCCTTGCCCGGTTCAAATCCCATTACGACGACGTAAGCCAGGTCTTATCCTTGCGTGCGCCCGATGGCCGCCATGTCGAAGCAGACCTGGCAGGCGCCGACGGCCGCATGATGATTGAAACGTTCCTTACCAGTACCCTTGGGGCTGAGGCCCGTGGAAATTTACGCCTGCTGTCTTCCCCTGGCTATCATTTCATGGATTCCACGAAGGGATTCGTCTCGCTGATCAATTTGGCGTCTTTGCGTGAGATCGAACGAATCGCTGGCCAAGCCGTCGACCCGCTGCGCTTTCGCGCCAATATTTACGTGGATGGTCTGAAGCCGTGGCAGGAGTTTGATCTCGTCGACTGTCGCCTGCGCATTGGCGAGGCCGAACTCGTCGCCATCAAGCGCACCGACCGTTGCGCCGCCACCCAGGTTAACCCGCAATCAGGCGAGCGCGATATCGACATGCTACGCCTGCTAGAGGCGCAGTTCGCCCATCACGATTGTGGCATCTATCTGCGCGTCATGCGATCAGGCCGGCTCGCTGCCGGAGACAGACTGACCATGATCGCCAAAGAAGGCAATGACACACCAGCGTAAAACGCCGCGAAGCACTCTCATTTGGCAGGTGGCAGGTCGGATTCGCTATCGGGCAATTTGGCGGGGGCTTCGGCGGTTTCTCCGCCCTCCTCCGTGTCCGCGCGACGATAGGCAGGCCGTCCGCGCCGACGTCCCCGCGTCAGGAAGGATGGCAGCCCGGGCTCACGCCCTTCTCCCACCACTTCATTTTCATGTGGCGGTTCGGGAGCTGCCGTGACGGCAGTCTCGGGGGAGGCAATGACGTCGCTGCGCTCGTCACGGCGCGGCTCCTCGCGGCGGAAGCGCTCGGGACGCGGTGCCCGCTCGCGCCGCTCGCCGGGCATTTGCCCTTCTTCGCGCACCGGGAACTCTCCGGCAGGCTGGTCGGCATTGTCGCCCCCCGCCTGCGGCTGCCGGTTCTGATAGTTGCGATCCTGGTAGGGGCGACCCCGGCCCTCATAACGCTGCGGGTCTGGGCGTTGATCGGGACGTTGCTGGTCTGAATGTTGATAGTCCTGACGCTCACGGCGCTCATCACCCTGATTGCCGCCTTGCGCCTGATAGCCGCCCGCCTGGCTTGCCTCACCCTCCATCGGGCGCTGTCCGCCCTCACGGTCCTCGGCCTCTTCATCGTAAGGCTGATCATCGACACGGATCGAGGGCACGAGATGCGGCGAAATCGCCTGCTGGGCAGCAACCAGAACTCTGAAATAATGCTCCGCATGCTGATAATAGCTTTCGGCAGTCACCCGATCGCCTGACACCTGGGCATCGCGCCCCAATTGCATGTATTTTTCGATGACGTGATGAACAGTACCCCGGATTTTAACATCCGGACCATTCGATTCATACACGCGCGATAACGGATTCGGGCTTTTGCCACGATTATTGCTCTGGTTGTGATTGCTGCTGTTATTGTTGTTATTGCGCCCACGCATGCGCTTATTGTTATTGTGCTGGCCAGGTCTCATGAGCGTAGTCGCTCCTCGGTTAGAAAACGGCAAAAATTCAGAAAAATGCTTAGAGAGGTTCAGACCGCCCTAAAACTTGTGGCTTCGACATCAACAGCAGACTGCAAGGCCGTTGCGGCACGACATCCCGTGTCCTGCCATACGACCTACCGGTTACCGGTCAGAGTGGAGTTCGATCACATCGAAGGGTTGTCGGTTCGATCAAGGTCTCGCGGATAGTCGGTTTCGCGGATGGGCCGGGTCAGTGCGAGCGCGCGGCACCAGGCTTCTGCCTCATCTGCGCGCCTCAAGCAAGTCCCGGAATACGGAAGCAAAGCATGCCGCCGCGTTTATAGGAGCCGATTCTTCACAGACACTAATCCCTCCGGTCATTTTTTCAAACATATTTTTGCGGCCCCGTACCATCCGCCAGGCGGGCATGGATTACCCGCGCCCGGCCACTCAGGTCGCGCAAGACATCCGGCGCGACGTCGAGACCATGAGCGCAGGCAAGCGCCCCGACCGCCGCATCCTGATCATCGCCAATTTCAAGCAAAAGGAGGCTTGCCGGATGCATGAAGCCACGCACCTGCCCCAGTATCTGGCGGTAAGCCGCAAGGCCGTCGATACCGCCATCGAGCGCCAGATGAGGGTCGTAGATCCGCACCTCACGGGCAAGCCCCGCAATGTCGGCGCTACGGATATAGGGTGGATTGGACACGATGAGATCAAATTTGCTTGCCGCAAGCGCCTTCGTCCAATCGCCGCACATGAAATGGGCCCGCGCGCCGACACCGAAAGCGTGCGCGTTGCCGCGCGCCGTCTGCAGCGTCTCCTCATTGCAATCAATCCCGACGCCCACAGCCGCCGGGCAGTCATGAAGGAGCGACAATAAAAGCGTGCCGGGGCCGGTTCCCAGATCGAGCAGGCGCGGGTGTTGAAGGCCGCAGCGGCGCAAATAATCGGTCCCCGCCGCCACCAGCGTTTCTGAATCAGCGCGTGGCACCAGGCTAGATGGCGCCAGTGCAAAGGAAAGCCCCCAAAATTCCTTGCGCCCACGCAGACGCGCCACCGGCTCACCCGCGAGGCGCCGCTTGACCAGCGCGGCGAAAGCATCCTGCTGGGGCGAGCTTATCTCGACGTCACCACGCAGCAGGATTTCGGCCGGCTCCACGCCCGCCACCGCCGCAAGCAGCACCCGGGCATCGAGATCAGGTGTGTCGATGCCACCGGCGCGCAGTTGATCGGCGCCGTCGCGGCGTGCCTGCGCAAGGGACGCCATGTTAATTGCTGCTGACCGCCAGCAATTGCGCCTGATGCTCGCTGATCAGCGGGTCGATGATCTCGTCCAGCGCCTCGCCGATCATGATCTTGTCGATCTTGTAGAGCGTCAGTTCGATACGATGATCGCTGACACGCCCCTGCGGGAAATTATAGGTGCGCACCCGCTCCGAGCGATCCCCGC
>JAKFVK010000108.1 GCA_021732205.1 Hyphomicrobiales bacterium
ACCGACATTTCCGATTTATTGCCGGTTGTCACCACCATGCCGCCGAACTTGTTGGAAAGCGCCATGAGGATGGTGCCGCGGGCCCGCGATTGCAGGTTTTCCTCCGTGATATCGGGCGAGGTACCGGTCAGTGCCGGGCCGAGCGCCGCAAGGAACCCCTCGACCGCCGGCGCGATGGGAATGATTTCGTAAGGGCAGCCGAGGCGGTTCGCGCACAGTTTTGCGTCATCGAGTGAAATCTGCGCCGTATAGCGATAGGGCAGCATGACGCAGCGCACACGCGAAGGGCCAAGCGCGTCAGCCGCAAGGGCTGCGACAAGGGCTGAATCAATGCCGCCCGACAGACCAAGAACGACGCCGGGGAAACGGTTGGCCTCGACATAATCGCGCAAGCCTACCATCGCGGCGGTATAGGTCTGCGCGTGTCCCTCGGGCAGGCTGGCTTTACCTCCCTCAACGCATGCCCAGCCAGCGGATGTTCGCTGCCAGCGCGTCAGGGCGACTGTCTCAACAAACGCCTGGAGCTGGAAGGCAAGACCGTAATCGGCGTTAAGCCCGAAGGAGGCGCCATCAAACACCAGCTCGTCCTGTCCGCCGACCCGGTTGAGATAAGCAACCGGCAATCCGCTCTCGGCGATCCTGGCCACCACTGTTTGCGTGCGCTCGTCGCGCACTGTCCGGCGAAACGGCGAGCCATTGGGTACCAGCAGCAATTCTGCCCCCGTCTCGCTCAGGCATTCAACGATATCCTCGCCCCAGATATCCTCACAGATCGGCACGCCGATCCGCACACCCTTGAAACTGATCGGCCCCGGCATGGGCCCCGGCGTGAAGACACGCTTTTCGTCAAAGACCCCGTAATTGGGCAAATCGACCTTGAAGCGCAGTGTGGCAATCCGACCCTCTTCGAGGAGCGCCACCGCATTGTGCAATTTCCCCGCCTCGCGCCACGGCGTACCGATCAGGACCGCCGGTCCGCCATCGCCGGTCTCTTGCGCCAGCTCGTGAATAGCCAACCGGCAGGCTTCCTGCAGGGCTGGTTTCAGCACCAGGTCCTCAGGTGGATAACCAACGAGGAAGAGTTCAGGAAACAGAACAAGCTCGGCCCCCAGACGCGCCGCCTCGGCCCGCGCCCGACGCGCCAGGGCAAGATTACCGGCGATATCGCCGACCCGGCTCGACAACTGGGCAAGTGCAATGGAGAGCGTATCAGTCATCGCGTTTTGTAGACCGCCGCACCATAAGCCGACAAGCGCCCGTCAAGATCGCCAGCCATGCAATGGTCAGAATTTGATGATCGGAATTGTCGGCGCGCCGGGCTCCAGAGCAGCCGTCAACGCAGGCAGCACATCGTCAATGCGGTCCACCACCTGATAGCGCGGCGAGAAATCAGGATCATTTCTAAGAAAACCTTGCGTGCGCATATGCGCCAGCAATGTGGCGAGCGGATCCCAGAAGCCGTCGACATTGGCAATCACGATGGGCTTGCCATGGCGTCCAAGCTGCGACCAGGTCAGCATCTCGATGAGTTCCTCGAGCGTACCGATACCGCCGGGGAGCGCCACGAAGCCATCGGCGCGCTCGAACATCATGCGCTTGCGTGTGTGCATGTCGGGCACCACGAAACGTTCATCGAGTTCGATGTTCTGTCCTTCGCGCTGAACGAGGAAATCAGGAATGATGCCGGTGACCTTCCCGCCGGCTGCGCGTGTCGCCCGCGCGACGCTGCCCATCAGCCCGGTTCCGCCACCGCCGTAAACCAGCCTCAGGCGCGCCTGCCCGATCGCGGCCCCCAAAGCCTGCGCCGCCATCTCAAAGCCGGGTGAACGGCCGGACGAAGAACCGCAATAGACGCATACCGCAGCAAGGGCAGGGGATGAGATGATTGTCATGCGTTCTGAAGACCTCAGCTATCGAGTCGCGTCAAGACGCTAGGCGTGGAAGGAACGAAGCGCTACAAGCAGCCCACCTTGTTTTTATCCAGTGCAGGCCATCCGGAGACCTCGATAGTGCAGGCGCCCGTCCCATCGCCCAGGCTCAAGGCTGAACTCGGTCTCATGGCGACCGCCCGGCTGCTATGGCCCTATCTGTGGCCGCATAGCCGGAAGGATCTGCAACTACGTATCATCGCCAGTTTCGTGCTCGTTCTGGTGGCCAAGCTGGTGACGGTGGGCGTGCCGTTCACCTTCAAATGGGCCACTGACGCGCTGGTGGCGACCAGCACCGGCGTGGCGCAGGCGGCAAGCGCTGTTCCGATTTCCTGGCTGGTTGCAGCCCCCATTGCCGGCGTCATCCTCTATGGCGTTTCGCGAGTGGTGATGGCGCTTATCATTCAGGTGCGCGATGGGCTTTTTGCCAAGGTCGCCATGCATGCCGTGCGCCAGCTCGCCATGCAGACGTTTGAGCACATGCATCGTCTGTCGCTGCGCTTTCATCTGGAGAAAAAGACCGGAGGGCTGACGCGGGTCCTTGAACGAGGCCGGGTTGGCATCGAACAGCTGAGCCGGATGTTTTTCCTGCAGCTGGTGCCAACCATCATCGAATTCCTGCTGGTCTGCGCCGTGCTGCTGGGTGAATTTGACTGGCGCTATGTCGTGGTGCTCGCGGTGATGATCGTCGCCTATCTCTATTACACCGTGCAGGCGACCAATTGGCGCATGGCGATCCGCCGCATCATGAACGATTCCGACCAGGATTCGAACGGCAAGGCGATCGATAGCCTGCTCAATTATGAAACCGTCAAATATTTCAGTGCCGAAAAGCGCGAGGCCGGGCGCTACGACCGCGCCATGGCCGTCTATGAGCGCTCCTCGACCAAATCCTATGTGTCGCTGGCGGTCCTTAACGGCGGGCAGGCGATCATTTTCACCCTTGGCCTGACGGTGGTGATGGCGATGTCGGCTGGCGATGTGCTGGCGGGGCATGTCAGCATCGGCTCCTTCATTCTTGTCAACGCCCTGATGATCCAGCTTTATCAGCCGTTGAATTTCATGGGCACGATGTATCGCGAGATCAGGCAATCGCTCGTCGACATCGACAAGATGTTTCAGGTTCTTGATGAATATCCCGAGATCGCCGATACGCCTGGCGCCAAGCCGTTGCAGGTAACAGGCGGCGCCATCCGCTTCGACAACGTGGTGTTCCACTATGCCGCCAATCGCACCATTCTGCGTCAGGTCAGTTTTGAAGTGCCGGCCGGCAAGACGGTCGCCATCGTTGGCCCGTCAGGCGCGGGGAAGTCGACGATCAGCCGCATTCTCTTCCGTTTTTATGATATTGCCGGCGGGCAGGTCACCGTCGATGGTCAGGATATCCGTGACGTGACGCAGGTCTCGCTGCGTGCCGCCATCGGCATGGTGCCGCAGGATACGGTGCTGTTCAACGATACGATCCGCTACAACATCGCCTATGGCCGCGATGGCGCCAGCGACGCGGACGTTGAAGAGGCTGCCGACAAGGCGCAGATCGGCGCCTTTATCCGCAGCCTGCCGGAGGGGTTCGCCACACCCGTCGGCGAGCGCGGGCTGAAGCTGTCAGGCGGCGAGAAGCAGCGCGTGGCGATTGCCCGCACCATCCTCAAGAGCCCGCCAATCCTCATTCTCGATGAAGCGACATCGGCCCTTGATTCGCGCACTGAACGCGACATTCAGGCAGCCCTTGATGCCGTGTCGCAAAACCGCACCACGCTTGTCATCGCCCATCGCCTGTCAACGGTGGTGAATGCCGATGAAATCCTCGTGCTCGACAAGGGTGTCATCGTCGAGCGCGGCCGCCACGACGAATTGGTGCAGCGCGCCGGTGTCTACGCTGACATGTGGAACCGCCAGCGCGAGATCGCCGAAGCCGAGGAAGCGCTGAAGCAGCGCATCGCCGCCGAAAAGGCCGCCGAAGGCGAAAAAGTGGCCCCGCCTCAGGCTGCGGAGTGAAACTTACCAGTAATCCTTCATGATCTCTCGCGCCCATGCCGGGTCGCGCAGCTCGCCGCGCAGATGGTATCCGCCCTCGACATGCGCAATCGGAATTATTGTCACCATCGCTCACTTCCGCAGGGCGGTGACGCTGATGTTGGGGCGCACCTGCAATGTCTGCAATACCACGCAATAGCGCTCGGTGAGCGAGATGAGCTTGTCGACGGCATCGGGTGTGGCATCCGTGTCGAGCTTGAAGGTAAGGCGGATATCGCGCAGACCAACCGGCGCGTCCTTGGCGACACCAAGCGTGCCGCGAAAATCAAGATCGCCTTCGGCAAGAATATCGGCATTTCGCAGATTGATCGACAGCGCGGTCGCGACCGCCTTGAGGGTCACGCCTGCACAGGCGACAAGCGCCTCCAGCAGCATGTCGCCCGAGCACAGTTCAAGCCCCGAGCCACCGCTTGCCGGGTGAAGGCCCGCAATCGCCAGCGCCCTGCCGGTTTCAACCTTGCAGGCGATTCCCTCGCCAAGCGAGCCGCGCGCTTTGAGCGTCACGACGGCGCTGTCGGGGGCCTCACGATAGCGCTCCTTGATCGGTGCCTGAAGGCTGCGCAATTCCGACTGGTCCATAGGATACTCCTTGAAGATGCGAAGGTGACTTAGGGTCCAGACCCATTCATGTCAGCGCAACGGTCGCTGGCAGGAAGCGCGAGATCGCGAAGCAAGGCCGCAGGAAGTCGTCTGACTTTCAAGGGCTTGCGACATGGAGATCGCGTTTCCTGCCGCGATCCTGCGGACAAGAAAAGGGAGGCGAAATGGGGCGTCGAAAGGCTCAACCATACGGTTGAGTATGCTTGTCGCCTTTCTCCTGCCATTTCATCCACCCTTTTCATGCCGTTGCGTTGAAATGAATAGGTCTGGACCCTAGCCTAACGCGCAACGTAGCGGTTGTAATTAGCAGGTCTGGACCCTAGGTTCACGGCGAATTGACAGGCGCACCGCCTGCCGACCAGGGATTAGTGCTTCATGCTTGAGACCATCGTGTCATCGAT
>JAKFVK010000028.1 GCA_021732205.1 Hyphomicrobiales bacterium
GAGGACGCATCAGCCCTTATCCACAAGGCAGGCCAGGAAATCGCCGATCAGGTTGCGACCGATGTGCTGATCATCGAAGACGAGCCGATCATCGCCCTTGATATCGAGGCGCTGGTGGGAGATCTGGCCACCGCGTTGTCGGTATTGCCCGCACTCATCGCGAGGCCGTCAGCCTGGTCGCCAGCAAGGCCCCGGGGTTGGTGCTTGCCGATATTCAACTTGCCGATGGCAGTTCGGGGCTGGACGCAGTCAACGAAATTCTCACTGCGGTCAACGTACCGGTGATTTTCATTACCGCCTATCCTGAACGCCTGTTGACCGGTGACAAGCCCGAACCTGCTTTTCTCATCACCAAACCATTCCAGCCGGACGCGGTGAAGGCGGCGATTAGCCAGGCGCTGTTCTTTGACAGGAAAGCCCTGCAACCTGCCTGAGCAGGTAAAGCTCGCTGGCCTGGCGGCCAGCTTCTCTGCGCATCAAAAAAATCACCCTTCAGCGCTCCATAGCCGGTATCGCCGTCAGGCTCTCCGTAGCAGCCCGGCGATCGCCGAAATGGCGAAGGCAATGAGGGCTACAACGAAGACGATCTGCGCAGCCGATACAGCGGTGCCAGCAAGGCCGCCGAAGCCAAGCGCAGCAGCGATCAGAGCGACGATGAGAAAGATAATGGCCCATTGAAACATGACTGCCTCCTGGAATGATGTGTGACAGGGAAGGAACGTCATTGTGTGCTGATTGTTCCAGGCGCGCGACAGGGTGGGTGGTGCCCATCCTGTCGCTGAAGCGAGGCTGACTGCGTTGACGTGCCAGGTTCGGACGTCGGTCTGTTGGCGATTGCGGCCCGGTTTGAGAAGGAGGCACCCTTCCGCTCCCACGCTCGGCCCCGCTTCACATCAGGCAAGCACGAAACGCGGCAGCTCCCGGGCTCGTCCGGGCTTTCCGGCCAGCCAGATGATCACCATTGATGGCCTCAAGGGTGAGGCACGCCATCGCCTCGATGCAATCGATCAGCGGCACGCCGACCCGTGATGCCAGCGTCCCGGCGATCCCCGCAAGCCCGGCGCCGCCTAGAATGACGCGCTCCGCGCCATCGGCCGCGCATGCCGATATCTCACGTGCGAGCGCGTCCAGTGCACGGACCGGATCGCGGGCGATCTCACCGCCGGTCATTGCCGTCGCCTTGATCGAGGCGAGGCGGGCGGTGAGCCCGATGGATGCCACGAATTCCTCGAGCATTGGCACCCAGGCCGCTCCTCCGGTGACAATGGAAAACCGGCCCGCCGACTGCGATGCAAGGTGGCACGACGCCTCGGCCATACCAATCACCGGGACCGCCGATATCTCGCGCAACGCGGCAAGTGCCGGATCGCCGAAACAGGCGAGCATCACGGCATCAAGCGGCGTGCTGCAATGCCCGGCCAACGCATCGAGTGCTGCATGCCCACCAACAGCAAAGCTTGCCCGCGACGTGATATAGGGCGATCCAAACCGGCCGGTAACACCAACAAGCTCCGCGCCCATTGGCAGGAATGGTTGCGCAGCTTTTACCACCCGCGCGGTAATGTCCTGCGTCATGTTCGGGTTGATCACGAGGATGCGCATAGGCTGCTTATCGTCCGGTTTTGGGCGGTGGCGCATTTCGGTCGGCGATACGCCCCTCGCGCCATTGTTCGACCGACATGGTCGGCAGATCAAAATAATCGCGCGTTGACGCGTAACCCTGCCCGCCCATGCGGCCAACGGCATCCAGCGCCACAGGATCGACGTGATGGTTGGCAGGGTCGACCGTATCGGCATGAAAATGCGCAAAAACCACTTCGCCCAAGATGATCTCGCGTGAGGAGCCGATGCTCAGCGTCGTGTGATGGCGGCATTCGAATGCTGCGGGCGCCTCGCCAATCCACGGGCTTTGCACCTTCACGCCCGTCATCGCAGTCAGGCCGGCCTCGCGAAGTTCGTCGATGTCGGGACCAAAAGGCACGGCGCAAACATTCATCGCCGCCAGAATGGCGTCCGACACGATGTTTACGGTGAAAACCTGGCTCTCGCGCACATTGCGACCGGTATCCTTCTGCGCGCCGGTCGGGCGATACTCGACGCCCAGAGCAAGGATTGCCGGGTCCGCCGACAGGCAATTGAAAAAGCTGAACGGCGCTGCGTTGACGACACCATCCTTCGAGATCGTGGTTACCAGCGCGATGGGGCGCGGAACAACGGCACCGATCAGCAGCTTGTAGCGCTCGCGCGGGGTCAGTTTAGCGAAGTCGAAGGTGATGATGCCGGTCGCTTCATCCGGTCTGGCAGCGTCCGGCGGCAAGGCAAGCGGATGTGACGAGTGGTTCATGGCCGGGCTGCTTCCTCTTTGCGAGCACAGGGCGCGAGGAGTTCGTGAACATCCACGGCACCGCGCGACGCAAGCACGGCACGTGCCTCTTCAACGCCAGGACAGGCAATAGAGGCCCCGCGATGGGGGTTCATCTCGACAAGCTCTTCAACCGAAAACCGTCCCATCCCCTCACCGACAAGGGTAGGTGAGACGCGGGACTCCGCGCCAATCGAATCCTCGGGGAATTTCCTGTCTGGACTTAAAGCCTGTTCGACAATCGCCCGCCGGAGGACGCGACAGACCACCCGCTCCCGCGATCCCTTTGGCTCAGCAGTCGGCAGTCCACATATGTCCAATGCCTTTCGGCCAGGCATGGTTCGGTCCTTGCTCCGATTCTTTGCCCTGTTCGGGCTGCGGAGCCTTACTGACATGGCAGAGCAGGAAAATCCAGAAAACTGCTTGTCTCATTAAATCGCGCACAATGCGATGAGTCGATGGCTTGAACCTCGTTGAAGACGCTCTCTTAAAACCGCAACAAGAGCCATTGAACAGGCAGACGCGACTACTCTTGCGCCAGCACGCAACGCACCTGCCTCTGTGTCCCGACCGCGACATTCGGCGGCAGCTCGCTGGCGCATGTTTCGCGCGCCACCGGGCAGCGGGGCGCAAAGGAACACGCGTTGGGCTTCCTCTCCAGCGAAGGCGGCGCGCCAGAAATCGCATTGAGGCGCGCGCCCTTGACCGCACCGTGGAGGTTGGCGGCCAGCAGCCCCTTGGTGTAGGGATGGCGGGCATCGCGGATGATATCATGCACGGTGCCCGTTTCGATGATCTCGCCGGCATACATCACCGCGACCCGGTCCGAGACCTCGACGACAACACCGATATCATGCGTGACGAAAATCATGCCCATGCCGAACTGGCGCTGCAGATCACGCAGCAGCAGCAGGATCTGGATCTGCACGGTCGCATCGAGCGCGGTGGTCGGCTCATCGGCCAGGAGCAGTTTCGGACGACACGCCAATGCCAGCGCAATCATGGCGCGCTGGCGCATCCCGCCGGACATTTCATGCGGATAGGCCCTCAGCCGACGCTCAGGTGAGGGCATCTGCACGTTTTTGAACATATCGAGCGCCCGCGCCATGGCTTCTGAGCGCGAGCAGCCTTCATGACGCATCACCGTTTCCGCGATCTGATCACCGATGCGATAAACAGGATCAAGCGCCAGCATCGGGTCCTGAAAAACCATCGAGACCGTGCGTCCGCGATGATCCGCCAGGGCGCGCCCTTGCAGCGCCAGCACATCGTGACCATCAACGCGCAGCGTGCCGCCGATCTCGGCCCGGTTCTCCGGCAGAAGGCGCAGCAAGGTTTTCAGCGTCACGCTTTTACCTGAACCGCTCTCGCCCAGAATGCCCAGCGTTTCTCCTGATTGGAGCGTGAGGCTTACGCCGTTCACCGCGTGCACTGTGCGCTCGCCATGAAAGCGCACCGTCAGGTTTTCCATGTCGAGCAGGGGCGCGCTCATGCCTCCACCCGCCGGTTGCGATGGTTCGATCCGGGAATATGAATATGGCAGGCCACCTGATGCCCCTCGCCCGGCAGCCCGAAGAGGCCAGGCTCAACCGCCCCGCAGATCGTGTCCGCAAGCTTGCATCGCGTATGAAACCGGCACCCGGCGGGCGGATTAATCGGGTTGGGCGGATCGCCCGTCAGAGGGGGCTCCATCGTGCGCCGATCCGGGTCCATCGAGGGCATCGCCGACAGAAGCGCCGCAGTATAGGGATGCGCAGGCGCGGAATAGATCGCCTCCACCGTGCCGATCTCGGCCACTTGCCCGAGATACATCACCATCACCCGGTCACTCATGTGCCGCACGACATTGAGATCATGCGAGATGAACACATAGGTGAGGCCCAGCTCCGCCTTGAGATCGGCCAGCAGGTTGAGAACCTGCGCTTCCACCGATTTGTCGAGCGCGGAAACAGATTCGTCGAGCACGATGATTTTCGGTGAAAAAGCCAGCGCCCGCGCAATGTTCACCCGCTGGCGCTGCCCGCCGGAGAGTTCATGGGGATAACGTCCGGCGAAGCGGCGCGGCTCGAGTCCCACACGCTCCAGCAGCTCATGCGCCAGCCGGGCCGCCTGCTGCGGGCTCATCCCGTTCACCTTGGGGCCAAAGGCAATCGCATCTTCCATCGTCAGGCGCGGATTGAGCGACGCGTAGCTGTCCTGAAACACCATCTGGATCTGGCGACGCAATTCGCGCGCGGAGATATGCTTGCCCAGCAATTTGCCCCCAAGCGTGATGGTGCCCGCATCGGGGGAGATGAGATCGACAATCAGCCGGGCGGTGGTCGATTTCCCGCATCCGCTTTCACCGACGATCCCCAGCGTTTCACCTTCGGCAAGATCGAAGCTGACATTGTCCACGGCACGAACCACGCCGCGCGATGAGCCCAAGAACCCGCCCTTGAGGCGGAAATGCTTCACCAGGTTCTGGGCGGAGAAGAGCGGCGCGGGGATCATGATTTGAGATCCATCGCCGAGCGCAACCCGTCCGAGAACAGGTTGAATGAAATCGAGGTGCAGAAAATCATCAGGCCTGGGAGCGCTGCCACCCA
>JAKFVK010000285.1 GCA_021732205.1 Hyphomicrobiales bacterium
TCGAAAAAATGAGCGAGGCGCAGGAGCGCGCCTATCTCGCCTCGCAATGGACGCTCATGTGGTGGAAGTTCCGCCGCCACCGTCTGGCGGTGATCTCAGCCGTTTTGCTGATCCTTCTCTACATCATCGTCGCTTTTGCCGAGTTCTTCGCGCCTTACAATTACCAGTCGCGCCACACCGCCTTCATCCGCTCGCCACCGCAGGCGATCCATATCTTCCATGAGGGGAGTTTAAGGGCGCCGTTTGTTTACGGTGAGAGCTTCAAGCTCAATATCGATACGTTGCGGCGCGAATATACCAATGACACGACCAGCATTCAGACGATCCGCTGGTTCTGCCATGGCGACAGCTACAGTTTCTGGGGCTTGTTCGATGGCTCGCTCCATCTCATGTGCCCGGCCGAAGGTGGCAGCCTCTTTATCGCCGGGACCGACAGGCTTGGCCGTGATATCCTGTCACGGTTGATCTATGGCGCGCGCGTGTCACTCACCATCGGCCTGATCGGCGTCAGTATCTCCTTCCTTCTGGGCATTATCATCGGCGGACTTGCCGGCTATTATGGCGGCACGTTTGATCTGCTGGTTCAGCGTGCCATCGAGATCGTCCAAAGCCTGCCGCAAATTCCGCTCTGGCTGGCGCTCTCGGCGATCCTGCCGGCGACATGGAGCCCGTTGCTCGTCTATTTCGGCATCACCATCATCCTCGGCCTGCTCGACTGGACGGGCCTTGCCCGGGCGGTGCGCTCGAAACTGCTGTCGCTGAGGGAGGAAGATTATGTGCTGGCCGCCCAGCTGGCGGGAGCGCGGCCGGCACGCATCATTGCGCTTCACCTGATTCCAGGCTTCATCTCGCATCTGATCGCGTCGGCAACCGTCACCATCCCGCGCATGATTCTGGGCGAGACAGCGCTGAGCTTCCTTGGTCTGGGGCTGCGCCCGCCGGTCACGAGCTGGGGCGTTATGCTGAACGAGGCGCAGAACATCAACGTGGTTGCTCTCTACCCGTGGCTGCTGTGGCCGGTGGTGCCGGTGATCATCGTCATCCTTGCCTTCAACTTCATGGGCGATGGCATGCGTGACGCCGCCGACCCCTACCACTGAAGGCCGACGGGAGCGCAATGCGCATTGCCTTCTACTGTCCGACGGTTGATCTGTCTGACGATACACCCTCAGGCGACCGTCGCATGGCCGATTTGCTGATCGCCGCGCTGCGACTTGCCGGGCATGAGGTGGTGATCGCGTCGAGATTGCGCAGCTATGGCAAGGCTGCTGATGCGGCGCGCCTGATCAAACTTGAGGATGAGGCGAGCCGCGACCGCAACCACCTCGTTCGGCGGTTTGGCGATGGCGGACAGGCGCCTGATCTGTGGTTCACCTATCACCCCTATTACAAAGCGCCCGATCTCATCGGGCCATTGCTGTCACAGACCTTCTCCATCCCCTACGTAACAGCGGAAGCATCCTTTGCCGGCAAACGGGCGGCTGGGCCGTGGGCCGACTGGCACAAGGCATCCCTGCCGGCGCTGGCGAGGGCTGCGTGTCATTTCATCTTCACCGCGCGCGACCGGGAGGGCTTATTGGCGGGCGGCGTCGAGCAATCAGCGATGGTCGACCTGCCGCCGTTTATTGATACAGCGCCGTTCCTCACAGTGGCCGGGCCGAGGCTACGCAATCGCCCGCCACATATGGTCTGCGTGGCGATGATGCGTGGCGGGCGCAAGCTGCAAAGCTTCCGTGATCTTGCAAATGCTCTGGCCAGGCTTGGCGATATTGGCTGGCGGCTCACGCTTTATGGAGATGGGCCCCAGCGCGCGGCAGTCGAAGCGGCATTCGCGGTGCTCCCAGCCGGACGTATCCATTTTGCCGGACGCATCGCGCCGCAAGACCTGCCGGCGGCGCTGGCCGGTGCTGACCTCTATGTGTGGCCGGGCCTTGGCGAAGCTTACGGCCTTGCCTATCTGGAAGCGCAGGCAGCCGGTCTGCCGGTGGTGGCTTACGACAGTGGCGGGGTTTCGGCCTGCGTCGAGGATGGTCAAACCGGGTTGCTGGTCGGTGAAAATGATGACGCTGGTTTTGCTGCGGCAATCCGCAGCCTGTTACAAAACAGCGAGCTTAGAGATCGGCTCGGCTCAGAGGCCTGCACCATGGTCCTCACCAAGCGATCATTGTCAGTTGCTGCTGAACGGCTTGAGGCGGCGTTAAGCCTTATTGTTCCCGCCTCGCCCTCGTGGCGCCAAGTGATGCCATGACGTTCAGCAAGCTCGTCGATGAACTCGCGCGCTGGGTCGATGCAGGCCTGTCGCCTCGGCTGTGGCTGCGTGATGATGATGCCGTCGCGCCCACCCCGGCACTTGAGCGGCTGATCGCGCTCAGCGCTCATTGTCAGGCGCCGGTCCTCCTTGCCGTCATCGCAGAGCCTGCGCAAGCAGCGCTTGCCGAGCGCCTTGCCGACGTGGTGCTGCTCAGGCCATGCCAGCACGGTTATGCGCATCGTAATCATGCTGGAGAAGGCGAACGCGCGGTTGAGCTTGGAGGTCAGCGCAGCCTCGAGGTGATCGGGCACGAACTCGCTGCTGGCCGGCAACGCCTCATCGCCCTGTTTGGCGACCGGCTGTCGAGGATCCTTGTGCCGCCATGGAACCGTATCGATGAAAACCTTGTCGGCCGATTGCCGGCGCTGGGTTTCAGCACGCTGTCAACATTTGGTCCGCCGCGTTTTGCCGGCATCGCCGGCCTTGCCGAACTCAATTGCCATGTCGACCTGATCGACTGGCGTGGCGGGCGCATTGGCAAGTCGCCGGAGCGCCTTGAACAGGAACTGGTGGCAGCCTTCGCCTTGGCGCGTGAGGAGGGCGGGAGGGCCGTCGGCTTCCTCACCCATCATCTGGCCCATGATGCCCAGGCCTGGGCGTCGCTTGATACCTTGTGTCACTGGCTTGCCGGGCGCGGCATATCGTTTGCCGACGCGGTGACACTCACAGGTGATCACGCCTTGTCGAGATCATAGAGCGTGTGCAGCGCGCGGACCGCCAGCTCGGTATAGGCAGCCTCGATCAGGATCGAAATCTTGATCTCGGAGGTGGTGATCGCCTGAATGTTGATGCCGCGCTCGGCCAGTGCGCGGAACATCTTGACGGCAACGCCAGCATGGGTGCGCATGCCAACGCCAATGCACGACACCTTGACGACATCCTTGTCGCCGCGCAATTCGCCGTAGCCGATCTCGCCCTTCGCTTTGGTCAGCACATCCATGGCGCGGGCAAATTCAGCTGCGGGCACGGTAAACGTCATGTCGGTCGTCTTTCCGTCAGAGGAGACGTTCTGGACGATCATGTCGACATTGATGGATGCGTCAGCCAGCGGACCGAAGACCTTGGCGGCGACGCCCGGCTTGTCGGCCACCTGCACGAGCGTGATCTTGGCCTCGTCCTTCGAAAAGGCGATGCCGGTGACAACCTGACTTTCCATGATCTCTTCCTCGTCGCAGACAAGCGTCCCATTCCAGTTACTGGCATCAGGCGCATCGAAAGACGAGCGCACATAGACCGGCACGCGATGAACCATCGCCATCTCGACGGAGCGCACCTGCAATACCTTGGCGCCCAGTGAGGCCATTTCCAGCATTTCCTCGTAGGCGATACGCTCGATGCGCTGTGCCTTGGTGACCACACGCGGATCGGTAGTGTAGACGCCATCAACATCGGTATAGATATCGCAGCGGTCGGCCCTGACGGCAGCGGCAATCGCCACCGCTGAGGTGTCCGAGCCGCCGCGCCCGAGGGTGGCGATGCGCTCGTTTGCGGCGACGCCCTGGAAGCCGGCAATCACCGCCACCTCGCCGCTTTCCATGCCGGCGATCAGACGCTCGCCGTTGAAATCGGCGATGCTGGCCGCGCCATGGCTGTCATCGGTGTTGAGGGGAATCTGCCAGCCCTGCCATGACCGCGCCTTGATGCCGATTGACTGCAACACAATCGCCAGAAGCCCGCTGGTGACCTGCTCTCCGGAGGCGACCACCGCGTCATATTCGCGCGGATCGTAGAATTCGCTCGCTTCCTTGACCCAGGTGACAAGCTGGTTGGTGGTACCCGACATGGCCGAGACGACGACCGCCACCTGGTGGCCGGCCTTGACTTCGCGCTCGACATGGCGGGCGACGTTACGGATACGTTCAACGGTTGCAACCGATGTGCCGCCGAATTTGAGAACCAATCTAGCCATGAGCCCTGCCGGCCTGAAACATTGTGCGCCGGTTCGATAGCCGCTGGCGGGCTCATTCGCAATCCCGTTATCTTGACAATCACGCCCGGTGCGCCGACGAGGAGGGGCGCAGATAAATGGACGCGAGCGATATGGACCAGGCCGACCGGCAGACTACGACCAGCGTTGATCCGGCGGAAGTCGAGCGCTTCGCCAGGCTCGCCCGCGAATGGTGGAACCCGCACGGCAAGTTCAAGCCACTGCACAAATTCAACCCAGTGCGACTGGCCTATATCCGCGAGATGGCGCTCCGGCATTTTGTCCTTGATCCGGCAGCTGCCCAGCCGCTTGCCGGTCTGCGTCTTGTTGATATTGGCTGCGGTGGCGGCCTGCTGTGCGAGCCGATGAGCCGGCTGGGCGCCGAGGTGATCGGCATTGATCCGGCCGGTCGCAACATCGAGATTGCGCGCCTCCATGCCGCTGACAGCCGCCTTGCGATTGATTACCGCGCGACAAGTGCCGAGGCGCTGCTGGCTGAAGGCGAGCGCTTCGACATGGTGCTTGCCATGGAAGTGGTTGAACATGTCGCCGATGTGCCGGGATTTCTTGGCACGGTGGCGGGGCTGGTGAAGCCTGGCGGTGTGGCGCTCATTGCCACGATCAACCGGACGATGAAGGCCCTGGGTCTTGCCATCATCGGGGCGGAATATGTCTTGGGATGGCTGCCGCGCGGTACCCACCACTACG
>JAKFVK010000103.1 GCA_021732205.1 Hyphomicrobiales bacterium
GATTTCCAGCGCCCCGTGCGCAAGGCCTGGCTTGGCTTGTCGTCCATGCGGACGGCGACATCGCTATGAATGATCTCGGCGCGGCCCTGCAAGATCGGGTGGCGGGCCAGAACCGCCGCGATCAGGTCCTGTTGACCGACCAGAAGAAAGGACAAAAAGGGATGCCGCTCGGCGGCTAATGCCGCGCCTGCAACCGTCACCTCGGGCCCGTGATCGCCGCCCATAGCGTCCACGGCAATTGTCAGCGCGCTTGTCATCGGCTTCTCTTATTGACGCCTGTTGCCCGGAACGATGGCGGGATGAGGACCCTAAATCCGTCAGGGACAATGGCAAGTGGTTTCTTTACCGATCCGCGTCTCATCTGCTCTCTCGATCTTTCAGCTTCGAGAGAATAGAAAATGGCGACAGAGACGGTTGTGGCGTTGTCTCCGCCACAAGATCAGCACCCGGCTTGCGCGGGTAAGGATCAATTGCCAGCGACAGCGCCTCGGCAAGCATGAGGCCGATATCAGCGCCCTCACCCGCCATCAGCTGGGGCGGTTCATCGTCAGGCGAGAGTTCGAGCTCGCTCGTTTCAGCCTCATCAGGCAGCGTCGGCAGAAACAGGCGCTCAACGGGCTCGCTCAGCTGGTGAACAAACGGCTCCAGCGAGCGGACGCAACGATAGGTGAGCGCGCAAGTGAAGTGTCCTTTGGCGTAAAGACCATCCTGCGCGGGAGACATCGCCAGGTCGGCGGCAAAACTCTCGATTGATATCAGATCAAGCGCTTCGGCGAGACGGCTGCATTCTTCCGACGAGGCTTCAACCCGCCATTCACGCCCGGCATCAGGCACATCAGCGCGGCGGACAAACCGGTGAAAGGACAGGTCATTGCCCATCAGGTTGCCGGGGTGACTACACAGGGCGGGAAATCGATGCGTCCGGCTAAAACCGTCCCGACGTCAAATTGCTTCGCCAGAATATCGTCGGCGTTGCGGAGATAATCGGCAAGCGCCATGACGCCGCCCGATCCGTCGGCGACGTCGATATTGCGCTGCAATGTCTCACACATGTCATCACTGTTTTTGCTCTTGAAAGCCTCGTCATAAGCAGCAAAGCGACCGTAAATGGCCCCCGCCAGCTTTTTCATGCGACGCGGGACCGCCATGTCACCGATACCCATTTCGCGCAGTGCGCTGTCGAGTTCGGTAAACATCAGATCAACCACATCCTGCGCCAGCGCTTCCAGCTCGGGGTGATGGCGCGTCTGGCGCAGCAGGAGACAGGCGTGCAAGACGACCATTTCAAAACGACCCTGGGGCGTGTCGGGTATGGCGAAATCGCGATAAAACGCCTCCCGGCGACTGGCAGCAACCACCTCCTTGTAGAGCAGGGCTGGTATCGGTGATGGCCGGGAGCGGAACAAGGACATGATCATCACGTGCTCCTAGCAAACTTTCGCTGACATGGGAAAGGCATGAGTGGCAATCGCGCCGGCCTTAGTTTCGGCCATGAAGATTGCCATCAAGCCTCGCGATACGGTATCCATGATTGCAACCACGACCGTGCGGACCAGACATCGACATGAAAAGACCAGCTCGCCTCCTCCGTTTTCCACCCTCGCGCCTTGTGATCGTGGCGATGACCGCCGGGCTAGGACTAGCCGCCTGCAGCCAGGATAGCGGTCTGCGACCGGGGTCCTTCGTCCAGGTTTTCACGCGCGGATATGTTCTGCAGGAAGAAGCGCTCGACCAGGTACCGGTTGGCTCGAGCCGCGATCAGGTCAACTTCGTTCTCGGGACACCAACCACGACGGCGACACTGGATGGCGATGTCTATTATTACATCACCCAGAAGGTCGAGCGCATCCCGGGCGGCGATCCGACAGTGATCGACCAGCGGGTGCTGGCGGTTTATTTCGACAAGGCGCAGCGGGTAACGCGCATCGCCCGTTATGGCCTGGAAGATGGCCGGGTCATCGATAGCGTCTCACGCAAGACGGCAACGGGCGGGCGCGAACAAACCTTCCTGGGTCAGGTATTCCAGAACCTTATTCGCAACACCGGCAACTGAAAACGGTCAATTCCAGTCAAGAAAAAGCCGCGCCAGGCATGCCTCGCGCGGCCTTGTTGTGTTGAGGGTCGTGATCAGCCGAAATGAGCCAGAACGGCCAGCAGCAGAAGAGCCACGATATTGGTGATCTTGATCATGGGATTGACCGCCGGACCCGCCGTATCCTTGTAAGGATCGCCGACCGTGTCGCCGGTGACGGAGGCTTTGTGCGCATCCGACCCCTTGAGATGACGAACCCCGTCCTTGTCGACGAAACCGTCTTCAAACGATTTCTTGGCGTTGTCCCATGCGCCGCCGCCAGCCGTCATCGAAATGGCGACAAAAAGGCCGGTGATGATAACACCAAGCAATAGGGCGCCAAGCGCGGCAAAGGCTTGCGCCTTGCCGGCAATGAGGCTGACGACGAAGAACACAACGATGGGAGAGAGAACCGGCAGCAGAGAGGGAATGATCATCTCGGCAATGGCGCGTTTCGTCAGCAGATCCACCGCCCGGGCATAATCAGGGCGGTCGGTGCCGGCCATGATGCCCGGCTTTTCGCGGAACTGGCGACGGACTTCCTCAACAATCGCACCGGCAGCCTTGCCGACGGCTGTCATGCCCATGGCTCCGAAGAGATAAGGCAGCAAGCCGCCAAGCAGCAGGCCGACGACGACGTAGGGATTTGACAGAGAGAAGTCGACAGCACCAACGCCAGCGAAGAATTTGTAAGTGCTGCCATTGGCGATGAAGTAGTTGAGATCGGCGGTATAGGCGCCGAAGAGGACGAGCGCACCAAGACCGGCAGAACCGATGGCGTAGCCTTTGGTGACGGCCTTGGTAGTGTTGCCGACCGCGTCGAGCGCATCGGTGGTAACGCGCACTTCCTTCGGCAGACCGGCCATTTCGGCGATGCCGCCGGCATTGTCGGTGACCGGACCGAAGGCATCAAGTGCAACGATGATGCCGGTGACCGACAGCATCCCCGTCACCGCAATCGCCACACCGAAGAGACCGGCCAGCGAATAGGTGGCGATAATGCCAACGATGATGATGAGCGCGGGCGCTGCGGTCGCTTCCATCGATACCGCCAGGCCCTGGATGACGTTGGTGCCATGGCCGCTGACGGAGGCCTGGGCAATCGACACCACGGGGCGAAAGCCGGTGCCGGTGTAGTATTCCGTCACCCAGACGATGAGCGCGGTGATGACAAGGCCGAGAGCTGCGCAAATGAACAGGGCCGTGCCGGTAAATTTGAGTGCGCCGGCCGTAAAGACTGTCGCGAAGCCTTCCGGCAGGACGGTCTGTGTGACGATGGCGATCCCGACCACCGACAGAAGGCCAGCCGCCACGAGACCCTTGTAAAGGGCGCCCATGATCGAGTTGTTCTGCCCGAGCTTGACGAAATAGGTCCCCAGGATCGAGGTCAGGATACAGATGCCGCCGATGGCCAGCGGATAGATCATCGCCTGCCCCACCAGCGGTGCGCCAGCAAACGTGATGGCGGCCAGAACCATGCTGGCAACGATGGTAACGGCATAGGTCTCGAAGAGATCGGCTGCCATGCCGGCGCAGTCACCGACATTGTCACCAACGTTATCGGCAATCGTCGCCGGATTGCGCGGGTCATCCTCGGGGATACCCGCTTCCACTTTGCCGACAAGATCGCCGCCGACATCCGCGCCCTTGGTGAAGATGCCGCCGCCCAGACGGGCGAAGATCGATATCAGCGAGGCGCCAAAGCCAAGAGAGACGAGCGCGTCGATCACGGTGCGGCCTGTGGCCGGAAGTCCGAGGCCGGAGGTCAGGATCAGGAAATAGACGGCAACTCCCAGAAGTGCCAGTCCGGCGACCAGCATGCCGGTCACCGCGCCTGCCTTGAACGAAATATCAAGGCCGGCGGCCAGCGACTTGGTCGCCGCCTGGGCGGTGCGCACATTGGCACGCACCGACACGTTCATCCCCACGAAGCCCGCGACGCCTGACAGAATGGCGCCGATGGCAAAGCCGATCGCAGCCAGAATGCCAAGGAAATAGATTGCCAGCAGGAAAATCACCGCGCCCACGGCGGCAATCGTCACGTACTGCCGGCGCAGATAGGCCGCCGCTCCTTCTTCGATTGCTTTTGCAATTTCCTGCATGCGCGCGTTTCCGGCATCTGATTTCATCAAAGCCGAACTCGTCACGATGCCGAATACGATCGCTGCCAAACCGCAGGCGATGATCAGCCACAATGCCGTCATATGATTACCCTCAACTGTTGCGCGGGCCAACCCCATGCCACCCATTCGCCGCGGAAGCGACAACGAGATGACTATCTGCCCTTGGCCCTCTAGGTCGGGCGCGGTGTAGCCAAGGAATAGCCGTCGCGCAACTGAATCACGCGTCTGTCAGCCGGCGCGAGCCAGACGGCGCTGCGATGTCAACAGGATCACGAGGGCTATCACAGCCAGTCCCAGCATCGGCAGAAGGGCTGACAGAACGGCGTGCCAGCCTCCATAATTCTGCAGGACACCCGACGTCAGCGAGGCAAGAGAAACCAGACCAAACACCAGAAAATCGTTTATTCCCTGCACTTTACCGCGCTCGGCTGGATGATGGCAATCGGCAACAAGAGCGGTTGCGGACACATAGGCAAGGTTCCAGCCAAGTCCGAGCAGCACGAGCGCTGCCCAAAAATGGGCGACAGAATAGCCCGCATACCCGACAACCGCACACAGGCCGAGCAGAGCCAGACCCGCGCTCATCACTTTGATCTTGCCATAGCGGGCGATGAGCGACCCGGTGAAGAAGCTCGGCGCATACATGGCCACCACATGCCACTGAATTCCAAGCGTCGAATCGGTGATCGAATAGCCGCATTGCACCACCATGGCGACGGGAGCCGCCGTCATCACCAGGTTCATTG
>JAKFVK010000271.1 GCA_021732205.1 Hyphomicrobiales bacterium
CTATCTGATCGATGAGCGATATTTTTTCCGAAATCGACGAAGACCTGCGGCGCGATCGCCTGAAATCGGTCTGGCAGCGTTATCAATGGCTGATCGTTGGCGTGGTCGCCCTTTTTATCGCCGCTGTGGGTGGCTGGCGCGGCTACAGCGCCTGGCGTGCCTCGCAAGCCGATACCTTCGGCGATCGTTATCTGGCCGCAATTTCTCTTGCCGAAGCCGGCAAGAGCGACGATGCCGCTGCGGCTCTTGCGGCGCTGTCGCGGACCGGGGCGCCTGGCTATACGGCGCTGGCGGCGCTGCGCGAAGCAGGCGAACTGGCAGCAGCGGGCAAGGTGACAGAGGCGGTCGCGGCGTTTGATAGGGTTGCAGCCAATACCTCTCAGCGCCAGTCATTGCGCGATGTGGCAAAAATCCGTGCCGCCTTCCTGCTCATCGACACGGCGCCCGCCGACGTCGCGCCACGGCTCTTGCCGCTTCTCACCCCGACCGGATCATTCCGCCATATGGCCCGCGAGGCAGTGGGGCTTGCAGCCTACAAGCGCGCTGATCTGGCGAGCGCCCGCACCACCTTCGAAATGCTGATCAGCGACCCCGAGGTTCCTGCCGACCTGCGCAACCGCGCCAATCTGTTACTCACCCTTTTGGCTGGCGAAGGCGCAAGCGCTGCGTCAGTGGAGACCAAGCAATGATGCGTATCCTGCGGCAAACTGCCTTCCTGCTGCTGGTGGCGCTGACGCTCAGCGGCTGTTCGGCTGCCGAAGACTATCTGTACAGCATCAATCCCTTCCTCAAGAAGGAGCCGCCCTTGCCCGGTGTCCGCCAGCCTGTGCTGGCCAATGATCCGGCACTCCAGGCACCGACAGGCGGCGCGCAAGCTCTTGCGATTGGTCCGCCGGTGGCGATCAATGAATGGCTCAATCCCGGCGGCCCGAACAATAACTCGCCAGGAAACATCGCCTTCACCGGCGCCATGACCCAGGCGTGGCGCACGGCTGGCGGCAAGGAAGATGATCGCGTCAGCGCACCGCCGATCATCGTCGGCGGGCGGATTCTTGTGTATGACAACCGCCAGGTGGTTGCTTATTCAACCGGCAATGGCGGCGTTTTATGGTCATCCGACACGCTGGGTGAAGAGGCCGATGCGCCGGTGGGCGGTGGTGGCCTTGCCTCTGATGGACAACGCATTTATGTCGCGACCGGCGCTAGCCGGTTGCTGGCGCTCGATGTACAATCCGGGAGCCTGATCTGGTCGGCCAAACTCTCGGAGCCCGCTCGTAGCGCTCCCGCCATTGCCGGCAACAAGATCTACCTCGTCACGGCCGGCAGCGTTGTTTATGCGCTGGCAACGGCAAACGGCCAGGAGCTGTGGCGCTATGCGGGCATCCCGGAAACCGGCGGCCTGTTGTCGAGTTCTTCCTCGGCGATTGTTGGCAGCCAGGTGATTGTGCCCTTCGCCTCCGGCGAGGTTGTTGGGCTTGATGCCGAAAGCGGCCAGCTGAAATGGTCAGGCTGGCTGTCGCGGGCGCTGCGCACGGCAAGCATTTCAACGCTGGCGGATATTGCCGGGCGTCCCGTGGCCGACCGTGGGCTGATCGTTGCAGGCAGCGTCTCCGGCCGTACTCTGGCGGTCAAGGAAGGCACCGGCGAGCGCGTGTGGGAGCGTAACATCGGCACCGCTCACACGCCCGCCGTTTCGGGAGAAGGTGTGTTCCTGGTATCCCTTCAGGGAGATGCCTACGGGCTTGATCGCGCAACCGGTACGGTGCGCTGGACCACGAAGCTGCCCAAGGGCAAGGGGAGGGAAGTGTGGGCTGGTCCGCTGCTTGCGGGTGGCACGCTGTGGATCGGCTCGAATAAGGGCCAGCTCGTCGGGATCGATGCCCGCTCCGGTGATATCACCAGCCAGCGCGAGCTTGGCCCCGATGGCATCATCCAGTCGCCGCTGGCGGCTGGCGGTCGTCTTTTTGTCGTAACCGGCAGGGGCGGCGTCATCGCCTTCGATTAGGGCGGGACAGGGGAATTCAAGCGTGCCGCTCACTGTCGCGATTGTCGGTCGGCCAAATGTCGGCAAGTCGACGTTGTTCAACCGGCTGGTAGGCCGCAAGCTGGCGCTGGTCGATGACGCCCCGGGCGTCACTCGCGACCGGCGCGAGGGCAAAGGCAATATTGCCGATCTCGACTTCACGCTGATCGATACGGCCGGGATAGAGGACGCGCGTCCCGGCACGTTGCAGGCGCGCATGCGCGAGCAGAGCGAAAGCGCGCTTGCCGGCTGCGATGTGGCGCTGTTCATGATCGATGCGCGCAGCGGCGTCATGGCTGATGATGAGCGTCTGGCGCGCAATCTCAGGCGCTTTGGCAAGCCCGTGATCGTCCTGGCAAACAAGGCGGAAACCAAGGCAGCCCAAGCAGCCCTTGACGAAGCCTATCGGCTGGGCTTCGGCGCGCCGATCCCCTTTTCAGCCAGCCATGGCGATGGCATTGACGGGCTTTACGAGGCGCTGTCGGCGTTGCAATCGCAGATGACGCCTGAGCCGGCGGCGGAAGATGAGGACGACAAGCCGCTCAAGATTGCCATCGTCGGGCGACCAAACGCTGGCAAATCGACGCTGGTCAACGCGCTTGTCGGCAGTGAGCGGGTGCTCACCGGCCCGGAGGCCGGGATTACGCGTGACGCCATTTCGATCCCCTGGAAATGGCGCGGACGGGAATGCGAACTGTTTGACACTGCCGGTATCCGCAAGAAGGTGCGCAGCGGCGGCAAGATCGAGAAGCTGTCGGTCGCCGATGCGCTGCGGGCAATCGCCTTTGCTGATGTCGTCGTCCTGCTGCTCGATGCATCCTCGCCTTTCGACAAGCAGGACCTTCACCTTGCCGATCTGATCGTAAAAGAAGGCCGTGCCATCGTCATCGGCGTCAACAAATGGGATGTTGTCGACAACCCCAATACGACGCGCCGCATGCTGGATGAGGAAGTCGAGCGCCTGCTGCCGCAGATGCGTGGCGTACCGCTGGTGACGCTGTCGGGCGCGACAGGCTCGGGAATTGATCGGATGATGATAGCGATCCTGCGCCAATATGAATTATGGACGACGCGCGTGTCGACGGGAAAGCTCAATCGCTGGTTTGAGGCAGCCTTGACCAATAATCCGCCGCCCGCCGTTTCGGGCCGGCGCATCAAATTGCGCTTCCTGACCCAGGCAACGGTCAAGCCGCCGACGTTTGTCACCTTCTGTTCGCGCCCTGAATTGGTGCCCGAAAGCTACCAGCGCTATCTCGTCAACGATCTGCGCCGTTCTTTTGCTCTGCCGGGAATTCCCATTCGCCTGTTGTTGCGGGCGAAAAGAAACCCGTTCGACAAGGACGATTAAGTCAGACGCACAGTGCGAGCAGGCGCTCCACCGCGCTTTCGGGCAGTGGCAGGGTCTGCGCGTCCTCTCCCGGCATGGCGCGCGCCCTGAGGGCGGTGCGCATGATCCCTGGATCAAACAGGCTGACGCTGACAGACGTTCCGGCGCATTCCGCCGCATAGGTGAGCGCCAGTGAGTCAAGGGCTGCCTTGGTCATCGCATAGCCACCCCAGAACGGGTCGTGGCGCTGCGCCTGATCGGCGGTGATGAATACCGCGCGACCGGCAGGCGCCGCCTTCAGCAGCGGATCGCAGGAACGGATGAGGCGCCAATTGGCGATGAGATTGACGCCGACCAGTTCGTCAACATCCTTCGGCGCCAGATGACCGAGCGGCGACAGGGGCCCGAGCGTGCCGGCATTGCCAACGAGGATATCGAGCTTGCCCCAGCGCTCATGGATGGTAAGTCCGAGCCGGTCGATGGCCTCGCCGTCGCGCACATCCATCGGCACCAGGGTCGCACCCGTCCCCGTCTCGCTGCGGATGATGTCATCCAGCTCTTCGAGGCCGCCGCTGGTGCGCGCCAGCGCAATGATATGGGCGCCCGCGCGAGCAAGCCCCAGGGCAGCCGCAAAGCCAAGCCCGCGTGACGCGCCTGTGACCAGCGCCAATCGTCCTTTGAGATCAGGCACGTCGCCGCTCTGCTGCAAAAGAAAAGCCGGACATGATCAGCGCGATTCAGCGATCAGTGACAATTTGCGCGGTGAAATCTTGCCGCGTGCCGCTTCGACATCAGTGAGCGGCGTCGGGTAATCGCCGGTGAAGCAGTGATCGGCGAATTGCGGGCAGCCATCGTCGCGGACCTCTTCGCCCATCGCCCGGTAGAGGCCGGTGATCGACAGGAAAGCGAGGCTGTCAGCGCCGATATAGCGGCACATGCCGTCAAGATCGTAATTAGCGCCCAGCAGCTTCCCGCGATCAGGCGTGTCGATGCCGTAATAATCGGAATGGCGGATGGGCGGGCAGGCGAGGCGGAAATGAACTTCGCGCGCGCCTGCATCGCGCATCATCTGCACGATCTTCACCGATGTCGTTCCGCGCACCAGTGAATCATCGATGAGAACGACGCGCTTTCCCGCCACTTGCGAGCGATTGGCCGAATGCTTGAGTTTCACGCCAAGCTGGCGGATCTGCTGCGTTGGCTCGATAAAGGTACGCCCGACATAATGATTGCGGATGATGCCAAGCTCGAAGGGGATGCCGCTTTGCTGCGAAAAGCCGATGGCTGCCGGCACGCCTGAATCAGGCACCGCCACGATCACATCGGCATCCGGCGTTGATTCAATCGCCAGTTCGCGACCCATCGCCTTGCGCACATCGTAAACATATTTGCCGCCGACCATGGAATCAGGACGCGCGAAATAAATGTATTCAAAGATGCAGGGGCGCAGCTTCTGCACCGGGAAGGGTTTGAGCGAAGAAATTCCCTCGCTTGAGAAGATGATGACCTCGCCGTTTTCGACATCGCGCACATAGCGCGCGCCGATGAT
>JAKFVK010000222.1 GCA_021732205.1 Hyphomicrobiales bacterium
ACGATGTCACAAGGCTCATCATCGACGGGCATGACAAGGACGCGTTCGCGCCAGTGGCAAGCCTGACGGTTGGCGGCTTTCGCGACTTTCTGTGTTCGAACGGGGCAACAACCGAGAACCTTGCCCGGCTCTCCCCCGGCATCACGCCCGAGATGGCGGCCGCTGTCTCGAAACTGATGCGCAACCAGGACCTCATTCTGGTCGCCAGAAAATGCCGGAGCGTGACCCGTTTTCGTACGACGATCGGTCAGCCGGGCACGCTCGCGGTACGCCTTCAGCCAAACCATCCGACCGACGATCCGGCCGGTATCATGGCCTCGATTATCGACGGGCTCGGCTATGGCTGTGGCGATGCGGTCATCGGTATCAATCCGGCCTCCGACAGCCTGACGACGATCAGCGATCTGCTGCATCTTCTGGACGGCGTGATCACACGTTTTTCCATTCCAACCCAGGGCTGTGTCCTCACGCATGTGACGAGCACGATCCGGCTCATCGAACAGGGCGCCCCCGTCGACCTTGTCTTCCAGTCAATCGCCGGCACGCAGGCCGCCAACGCCTCATTCGGCGTTACGCTTGGCCTGTTGCGCGAAGGGCTTGACGCGGGACGATCTCTCAAGCGGGGCACGGTCGGCGACCACGTCATGTATTTCGAGACCGGCCAGGGATCGGCTCTCTCGGCCAATGCCCATCACGGCGTTGACCAGCAAACACTTGAAACGCGCGCCTATGCCGTTGCCAGAGCCTATCAGCCGTTTCTCGTCAATACCGTCGTCGGCTTCATCGGGCCGGAATATCTCTATGACGGCAAGCAGATCATCCGCGCCGGGCTGGAGGACCATTTCTGCGGCAAGCTGATGGGCCTGCCGATGGGATGCGACATCTGCTACACCAATCACGCCGAGGCGGATTCAGATGATATGGATACGCTGCTGACGCTGCTTGGCACAGCCGGCGTCAATTTCATCATGGGCGTACCGGGCGCTGACGACATCATGCTGAATTACCAGTCGACGTCGTTTCACGACCAGCTCTATATCCGGGCGCTGCTCGGGCTGAGGCGGGCGCCGGAGTTCGAGGCCTGGCTGCAACGGCTCGATATCGTCGATGCGGCGGGCGCCCTGCGCGCGGGCGGCACATCGCCCCCCTTGTTACAGGCATTGGGCGATTACCTGCCATGAATGACAACCCCGAGGACCGCACGCCGCTCGCCAATTGGTCGCGTTTGCGGGCGTTGACGCCAGCGCGCATCGGGCTGGGTCATCGTGGCGCATCAATGCCTGTTGACGAGGTGCTGCGGTTTGGACTTGCCCACGCAAAGGCACGTGATGCGGTGCATGAGCCGTTTCGTTCAGGCGAGATCGCCACGGCGCTGGCGGCGCTGGGGCGTCAGGTGATCGAAGTCGCGAGCGCGGCGGGTGATCGTGCCACCTATCTGCGCCGCCCCGATCTCGGGCGGGTGTTGTCGCAGAAAAGCCGCGCGACGCTTGCTTCGCACAGCCGCAGAAGCGACCTTGCGCTCGTCGTGGCCGACGGTCTGTCGGCAACCGCCATCCACCACAATGCCCTGCCGCTCGTCACCGCTGTGCTGGCGCACATCGAGGGCCGCGCCATCAGCTGCGCGCCGATTGTGGTCGCCTCGCAAGCCCGCGTCTCTCTTGGTGACGAGATCGGCCACCTGCTTGGCGCGCGCATGGTGCTGATGCTGATCGGCGAGCGGCCAGGCCTGTCATCGCCTGATTCGCTTGGTGCGTATCTGACCTTTGCTCCACGACCCGGCGTGAGCGATGCTGCCCGCAACTGCCTGTCCAATATCCGTCCCGCTGGCCTCAGCTTCGAGGTCGCAGCAGCGAAGCTTGACTGGCTGATTGATGAGGCGTTCCGCCGTTCACTGACAGGCATAGACCTCAAAGACGACAGCGACGCTTTGCTCCTGACAAAAGGCGCGGCCAGATTGCCTAATCCGTAGGCATCCAGACAAATGTTGGGCAGGGCTGACGACGACTGACCATAAATCAGAGCCGCTTACCCATCGCGGCAGCTGTGAAGCGTCCCGACTATTCGCCGATTCATCGCAAAGCCTGCCTGCGAGGTCTTGGCACAAGCCTTGCTCAGCTCCTTTCAGTACGACGCCGAATTCTTACCGTCATGCGGTGCCGTGGTTGGGTTGACCGCCGGCGTTGCGGTTCCATCTGTCGCGAATGACCAAGGAAGGACATCTTGTCGATGATCACCCGCCGCACTGCGCTTGCCGCTGGCCTCGCCGCTCCGTTCATTGCCCGATCGACGGCAAATGCCCAGTCCGTGGGCCGCAATGAGACGCTCCTGCTGGTGCAGGAATATGGACCCAACAGCCTCGACATGCAGGGTATCGGCTCATCCCAGCCGGTCAATGGCGTCGCGCTTAATTGCTATGACCGCCTGCTGCGCTTCAAGCCTGTGCCCATCCCGAGCGGTGGCGGCAACACGATCGCGATGACGGAAATCGAAGGCGAGCTGGCGGAAAGCTGGCAGGTCGCCTCCGATGGCATGAGCTGTACGTTCAAACTGCGCAACGCCACTTTTCATTCCGGCAGGCCGGTGACCGCCAGGGACGTCAAATGGTCGCTTGATCGCGCGGTGTCGATTGGCGGGTTTGCAACAACCCAGATGAACGCCGGGTCGCTGGAGAAGACCGAGCAATTTGTTGCGCTCGATGACAAGACGTTCCGCGTCGATTTCATCCGCAAGGACAAGTTGACGATGCCAAATTTGGCGGTCACCATTCCGTTCGTTTTTGATTCACAGCTTGCCATCGCCAACAGCGGCGGTGATCCCTGGGCCAAGGAATGGCTGAAGAACAATGTCGCCGGCTCTGGCGCATTCAAGGTCGAGAGCTGGAAGCCCGGCGTCGAGACGATCTACACGCGCCATGACGCCTGGACGTCTGGCAAGCTGCCAACACTGCGTCGCGTCATCGCCCGCGACATCGCCTCACCCTCGACACGTCGGGCGCTCATCGAGCGGGGCGATGCGGATATTTCGTACGGGTTGCCACCGAAGGATTTCAAGGACCTGCTGGATGCCGGCAAGATCAATGTCGTGGGTGTGCCGATCCCCAATGGTGTGTGGGGTCTCTATCTGAATACAGCCGTCGGCCCCTTCACCGACGTGCGGCTGCGGCAGGCGGCCGCCTGGGCGATGCCTTATGAGAAAATGCTTCAGGCGTCGTTGTTCGGGCGCGGCATCGACATGTCCGGCGGACCGGCAACCCCCAAGGTGGCGTGGCCGCAACCCTACCCCTACAAGACCGATCTGGCGAAAGCCAAGGCACTCGTCGATGCGGCAGCACCTGGCGGGCTTTCAACGACGCTTCTCTTCGATGCTGGCAACGCAACCGTCGCCGAGCCGATGGCGGTCCTCATCAAAGAGGCCATGGCGGGCATCGGCATCAACATCGAAATCTCGAAAGTGCCCGGCGCCAATTTCCGCGGCGAAATCAGCAAGAAAACCAACCCGATGGTCCTGAACCGCTTTGCCGGCTGGCTTGATTACCCCGACTATTACCTGTTCTGGACGATGCACGGCAACAATTCCATTTTCAACATTGCATCCTATCAGAACCCGGCGCTCGACAAGCTCGTTGATGAAGCGCGCTTCACCAGCGACAAGGCGGTTTATGAGCGAAGCGTTGTCGATTTCGTTTCGCTGGTGTCGCGTGACGTACCGATGATTCCGCTCGCCCAGCCGACGCATGATGTGGCGATGCAAAAGAACATTGGCGGCTATCAGTTCCAACCCTGCCGCGAGCCGGATTTCCGCTATCTGACGAAAGCATAGTTGCTCTCATGCTTCGTTTGATCGGCGCCAGGCTTCTGACGACCATCCCGTCCATTATCGGCGTGATCATCGTCACCTTTTTGCTGACGCGCGTTCTGCCCGGTGACACCGCCGCCTATTTTGCCGGGCCGACGGCCTCGCCGAAAGCTATCGCGGAAATTCGCAGCAAGCTTGGCCTCGACCAATCCCTGCCACAGCAGTTCGCCAGCTATGTGGCGGCGCTGGTCAAGGGTGATCTTGGCCAGTCGCTCACCACCGGCCAGCCTGTCACCAGGGACATAGCGGAAAGATTGCCGGCTTCCGCAGAACTGACCCTGTGCGGCCTTCTGCTGGCGATGTCGGTCTCCCTGCCTCTGGGCGTTCTGGCTGCCGTGCGCCAGGGCTCATGGATCGATCATCTGTGCCGCATCATCGCCACCGCCGGCGTCTCGCTTCCCGTATTTTTTACCGGGCTGCTCCTTGTTTTTGTCTTCTATTTCGTCCTGGGCTGGTCGCCCGCGCCACTTGGCCGTCTGGATGTTTTTCTATCCGAACCGCCGCGGGTGACCGGCTTCCTGTTGATTGATACGCTGCTGGCGGGAGATTTTCCCGCCTTCCGGGCGGCGATCGCGCAGCTGATTCTGCCGGCCGTGACGCTGGGCATCTTCTCGCTGGCGCCCATCACCCGCATGACGCGGGCTTCGATGCTGGCGGTGCTGGGGGCTGATTTCGTGCGTACCGCACGCGCCAGCGGCTTGAGCAGCGGCAAGGTGATCGGCGTTTACGCCTTCCGCAATTCCATGCTGCCGGTGGTGACCACGCTTGGCATGGTGTTCTCGTTCCTGCTTGGTGCCAATGTGCTGGTTGAGAAAGTATTCGCCTGGCCGGGTATCGGCTCCTATGCGGTTGAAGCGCTGATTGCTTCCGATTATGCGCCGATCCAGGGCTTCGTGCTGACCATGGCGGTGATGTATGTGATGCTCAATCTGCTGATCGACCTGCTCTATGGTTTCATCGACCCGCGCGTCCGGCTGGAGGGGTGAGGTCGTGAGCGAGAGCAGCGGAGTTCAGCCGGCATTGA
>JAKFVK010000041.1 GCA_021732205.1 Hyphomicrobiales bacterium
GAGGAAAAGACATATCTGTCGCTGCGCAGCCTGTATCATCGTCTGATCCAGGCGCGCGATGATGATGAGCTGCGCGCGGTCGTTGAGGCGATGTGGGAGGTTGCCGTTCTCATCGAGGATGGCGATCTGTCGCCGGCCGAACGGGCGCTGCGGCAAGCGCAGGAGCGGCTCGAACAGGCACTGGAGCGTGGTGCAAACGAGCAGGAACTGCGCGATATCATGCGCGATCTGCGCCAGGCGATGCAGGACCTGATGCGGGAACTGGCCGAGCGCGCCTTTCAGGATCGGCGCGAGGGTCGCCAGCAGCCGCCCCGAACGGGCGAAGAGCGCGTTATATCCCAGCAGGATATCGACAAGCTGTTACGCGAGATCGAAAGTCTTCTGCGCCAGGGGCGTCATCAGGAAGCGCAGGAGCGGATGGCGCAATTGCGGGACTTGCTGAACGCGCTGCGCAATGCCCGCCCGCAATTTGCGGATGAGAATCCCGGCGGCGATGAGCAATTGCTGCAGGAACTTGGCGATATCATCCGTGAGCAGCAGAAATTACTCGATCAGACGTTTCGGGAGCGCCAGCGCACTCGCCGCCAGCCGGGTGGCCAGCAACGCCCGGGGCAACAGAGGCCGGGCGGTCAGCAGCGTCCCGGACAGCCAGGCGAACAGCCCGGCGAGAATGGCGAGTCGGGGCAGGAGCAGGGCTTGGGTGGCCTGCAGGAGAACCAGCAGGCCTTGCGCGACCGCCTGCAACGCTTCATCGACCAGTTGCGCGAGGGTGGACATGATCCCGGTCCGCCTTTCGGGCAGGCCGATGGGCAGATGGGCCAGGCGGAAGGCGAGTTAGGGCAGGGACGGGCAGCCGAAGCCCTGCCGCCGCAAAACAAGGCGCTGGAAAATCTGCGGCGCGGCGCCAATCAGCTGGCGCGGGAAATGCTGGGGCAAGGTGAAGGCGGCCCGGATGGCGATCCGGGCAACCCCCAGGCGCGCGCCGATGGGCGGGGAAATCAGAACTCCGACCCGCTGGGGCGCGACCCCAATCGCGACAACCATGATGGTCTTCAGGAATCAGGCGTGCGCATTCCAGGGCCGGATGGTCAGCGCATCCAGGAAATTCTCAAGGATGTGCGGCGTCGGCTCGCTGATCCCAATCGCTCTCAGGTCGAGCGCGACTATCTGGAGCGATTGCTGCGACCGTTCTGACCGCGACAGCCCTTAATTGGCAATGGTGTCAGGTGAATGGCTTGGCGCCAGAGCCCGGGCGATGCTCCCGCGCAGTTCAGCCAGGGTGAAGGGCTTGGTGATCACGTCGCGCACCAGAGTGCTGAGATTGCTCGCGCGCGCGCGCTGGTCAGCATAGCCGCTCATCAGGATAATCGGCAGATCAGGCGCGTCGCGGACGGCAGCAAGGGCAAGGGCGATGCCGTCCATCACCGGCATCTTGATGTCGGCCAGTAACAGATCAAAACTGGCAGGGGCGGCCTGGAGCGCGCTCAGCGCCTCACCGCCATCGCTGGCGTCGACGACGTCGTGGCCATCTTTTGTCAGGGCGCGTTTCAGCTGGGTTCTTGCTCCGTCATCATCTTCGGCCAGGAGGACGCGCGCCATGGACTTCTACTCCGTTGCTAGCAGGTCGATAAAACAGTGACTGAAGATCGTAGTTGGATGGTGTGGCAATATTGCGATGAGGTCAGCTCATTTACGTTAATTCATTGTGATTTTAAGGGGTTGACGCCTGTGGTGCCGATGCAGCGCGGGCAAAGCGCAGTTCGAAGCGCTGGGCGGCGCTGGCCGGCATCGCAAGTCTGGTCGAGAAGGGAATGGTGGCGCCGGCGTCAAGGCGCGGTTGCGGCGGAGCGGCAGCCAGGACCGCGACTTCCTTGCCGCTTGCATCAAGGATGGCCAGACGCATCTCGGGGATATCAAGGCTGCTGCGCGTCAGATTACGGATTGTCCCCGATACTGAAAGCGTGCGCCGACCATGCTCGGTATCAAGCGCTGGCACGACCGCCTCAATCGCCAGGCCACGCGTGTTGACCGGCAGGCCGATCGCGGCGAACAAGCCGGCAAGATTAGGCTGCATTCTGACCAAGGGTGTACGCAGAGCGACGGCGAGCACCATGACCGCCAATAGCGCCGCAAAGGCTGCCAGAGGTGGGGACAGGGGGAATTTTCGTAATTTTTTTCGCGCTTTTCCGCCCGTTTTCAGCAGCCGTGGACCCGCGACCATGTCCTCCTGCACCTGATCGGCGGGCAAGGGTTGTTCGCTGGCTTGTGACGTCATGGCGGCGGCATTTGCAGCGTCCTCCTCGGCAACTTCGGCCCAAGGGTCGCTTTCCTCCGGCATCTCGACGGCAGGTGCGGGCTCGGGCAGCGGCGCCTGAAACCATTTGTTGCTACAGTCAGCGCATTTGACCATACGGCCCTTGTCACCAAGCATGGCAGCTTTGATGTCATAGGCAGATTGGCAATCGGGACAGACAATGCGCATGGGAGAATCGAGGCTGCTTCCGTTTAACGTGATGCAAGCCTAGCGGCCAAGCGTTAAAGGTTTGGAAACCACGTTGGGCGTGGAACAGATATATGGGCTCGTCTGATCGCGTGTGATCGGGTGTTGCCGCCGGAACGGTGGCGACAATGATAGTGCCAGTGGGGAGCGCAGCGGTTGATTGTTTTTGAAAATGTCGGCTTGCGCTACGATCTGGGGCCTGAGGTGCTTCACGACGTCAGCTTTGTCATTGAACCGCATTCGTTCCAGTTTCTCACCGGTCCTTCCGGCGCGGGCAAAAGCACGCTCATGCGCCTCATGTTTATGGCCCTCAGGCCAACGCGCGGCGCGGCGCGCATTTTCGATCGGGATGTTGCCACGATAACTGCCTACGATATCGCTGCAACCCGTCGGCGTATCGGCATGGTGTTCCAGGATTTCCGTTTGCTCGACCACATGACAACCTATGAAAACGTGGCGCTTCCCTATCGTGTGCAGGGAAAGCTCGAGAGCGATTACCGCGCTGACGTCGTTGATCTGTTGCAATGGGTTGGCCTTGGCAAGCGTCTTCATGCCTATCCGCCGGTTCTCTCGGGCGGAGAAAAGCAACGAGCGGCGATCGCGCGGGCGGTGATCACCAAGCCGGAAATCCTGCTCGCAGACGAGCCATCGGGCAATGTCGATCCGGACCTCGCTTACCGGCTGCTGCGCCTCTTTGTTGAACTTAACCGCTCGGGGACGGCGGTGTTGATTGCCACTCACGATCTCAATCTTCTGCAGGAGGTGAATGCACGCCACATGGTTCTGTCCGAAGGCCGGTTGACGATTTACGATTGATGGCGCCCCCACCCCGCCAGCGACCAAAGACTGCGGCCAAGGCCGTGCGCGCGCGCGGTATGCTGTCGCGCGCGATGGCATGGTGGTCACCATTCAGCAGGCGTCGGTTGACGCCGATCGTTCCGCAGGAATCGCTCGCCGGGCGGGCGTTGATCGCGGTCCTTGCCATCATGTGCTTTTTGTCATGCCTCGCTGTTGGCGCCGTGAGCATCGTTCTCGATGCCGCCCAGGGGTGGCAAAGCGAAGTTGCGCGCGAGATCACCATTCAGTTGCGCCCGCGTCAGGGCGTCGACATCGAAAAGGATCTGGGCGTGCTATCCGATATCGTGCGGCGGACGGTCGGGATCGAGCGCATCCGGGTGTTGACCAGGGCCGAAAACCAGCGCCTGCTCGAACCATGGCTGGGGCAGGATATCGAATTGTCAGCGCTGCCCGTGCCGCGTCTGATCGTCATCGAAACGGCGCGCTCGCTTAAACTGGATGTCGAGAAATTGCGCCAGACCGTCCAGCAGGCGGTTCCCGGCGCCGCGCTTGATGATCATCGTCTGTGGCGCCAGAAGCTGTCGGCGATGACAGATGCGGTGGTGGGGCTTGGTGTCGGCGTTGTCATTCTGGTTCTGGTGGCAACGGCGCTGTCCATTGTCTTTGCCACGCGCGGCACGATGGCAGCCAACCGTGATGTCTTCGAGGTGCTGCAACTGGTTGGCGCCGACCATCGTTTCATCGCACGGGAATTCCAGTTACGTTTTCTGCGGTTTGGACTGGAAGGAGGGCTGATCGGCGGGGTGGCGTCGCTTGTTGCTTTTTCGTTTGCCGGCATTATCGTCCGCAGCCTTTCCGATGCCACCGGGCAGGCGCAAATCGACCTTCTGTTTGGTTCGGCCGATCTTGGATGGCGGGGTTATCTCAGCGTGGTCGGTACGGTCCTGATCGTCACGGTGTTGACGGCCATGACGTCGCGCTGGTCGGTCATCCGCCATCTGTCCGGCAAACATCGGGCATCATAGTGGGATATGGTAGTCAGGGTCAGACGGTTGGGTGGACGACGCACAGCGACAAGAACAGAATTATGTCGACGTTGATTGGGCAGATCTTGCGATTGGCGATGTGGCTCGGTCTGGCTGGCGCTACGGTCGCGGCTGGCGGATTTTTATTTTTCGCCAGTACCATAGAGCGTGGAACGCGCCGGGATGTGGCACGCGCCGATGCGATCGTCGCGCTGACCGGCGGAGCGCTGCGGGTTCAGGCGGCGGGGGAGTTGCTGGCCGGCGGCAAGGCCGGCCGGCTCTTTATCACCGGCGTCAATCCGGCAACGTCACGGAGCGATATCGCCCGCACCTTCGCCGATATCGCCCATTTCATGGATTGCTGCGTCGAGCTTGATTACGAGGCGGCAAATACCATCGGGAATGCTGTGCAAACGCGCCAATGGATGGACCGGAAGGGCTATCGATCGCTCATTCTTGTCACGTCGGCCTATCATATGCCGCGCACCATGCTTGAATTCGAGGCCATTATGCCGGATATCCGGATCAGCGCCT
>JAKFVK010000174.1 GCA_021732205.1 Hyphomicrobiales bacterium
GAGCGTCACGGCTTTGCCAGCATAGGCACCCGCCGCAAGACCATCCAGGCGCGCACCAAGGCGCAAGACACCTATTTGCGCCTGCTGGAAAGCTCGACCCTGATCTTCGCCACCGGCCCCGCCGGCACCGGCAAGACCTATCTGGCGGTCGCCTATGCCGCCACCCTGCTGGAGCGCGGCGTGGTGGACCGTATCATCCTGACCCGCCCCGCGGTCGAGGCGGGCGAGCGCCTTGGCTTTCTTCCCGGCGACATGCGCGACAAGGTGGACCCCTATCTGCGACCGCTCTATGACGCGCTCTACGATATGGTGGGCGCCGAGAAAGTCGAACGCGGGCTGGCGACCCAGCAGATCGAGGTGGCGCCTCTGGCGTTCATGCGCGGGCGCACGCTCACCAATGCGGCGATCATTCTTGACGAGGCGCAGAACACGACGTCGATGCAGATGAAGATGTTCCTCACCCGGCTTGGCGAGAACTCCAAGATGATCGTCACCGGCGATCCCTCCCAGGTCGACCTGCCGCCTGGACAGATATCCGGCCTGTCGCAAGCCGTGCGTCTCATCGCCGGTGAGAACGACGTCGGTCATATCGCCTTCAAGGATACTGACATCGTCCGCCACGAGCTGGTTGCACGCATCGTGCGTGCCTATGACGCGGACGGGCGTGCCCGAGCGGCAGCACGCTCCGGCGCACCCGCGCCAGGTGACCCTTCATCATGAAACCGCGACCGCGACGACGCCCGGCCGGCCTCCAGGTGGAGATCATGATTGATGCAGGCGGCTGGAGCGGGCTGGATGACATCGAGGGTCTGGTTGAAGGCGCGGCAAGGGCTGCCCTGCACGCCTGCGGCAGGCCCGACACGGGCGAGATATCGGTTCTGCTGACAGATGATCAGCGTCTGCGCGCACTCAACCTTCGCTACCGCAACAAGGACGCCCCAACCAACGTCCTGTCATTTGCCGCCGCATTGCCGGCAGCGCAGACCGCTTCGCAAGGCGTGTGTGGCGACATCGCGTTAGCCTTTGAGACGATCGCCAGCGAGGCCGCCGGCGAAGACAAGACGATGGCCGACCATCTGCGCCATCTGGTCATCCACGGAACGCTGCATCTTGCCGGTTATGATCACGAAAATGCTGCGGACGGGGATGTGATGGAAGCCCTCGAAATCACCGCCCTGGCAAGCCTCGGCATTGCCAGCCCCTACCTTGTTTCTCACAGCGAAAGCGAAGTCTAGACCAACCATGAGCATAAGCGACGACGATCCCGACCCATCCCCGCCGCCGGCCGCCAGGCGCCGCCTTCTCGACCGGCTGAAATCCGCACTGCGTATGAAAAAGGAAGTCTCGCTGCGCGCTGACCTTGAAGGAGCGCTTGCCGAGGACCTGCAGACCGAGACGCCCGATCAGACATTCTCCCCTGAAGAGCGCGCTATGCTGCGCAATATCCTCGGCCTGCGCGAGGTGCGCGTGGCCGACGTGATGATACCGCGCGCCGATATCATCTCCATCGAGCAGGACATCACGCTGGGCGATCTCCTGAAGCTTTTTCGCGAAGCCGCCCATTCGCGCCTGCCCGTGTACCGCCAGACGCTTGATGACCCCATCGGCTTCATCCATATCCGCGACGTCCTGTCCTATCTGATCGCCGGGGCGCCACCGAAATCGTCGACCCGCCGTCGCAAGGCCGCGGGCGAACTTGACCTTGGCAAGATCGACCTCAGCGGCAAGCTGGCAACCGCCAAGCTGATGCGCCGCCTCCTTTTCGTACCGCCCTCCATGCCAGCCCTCGACCTGTTGGTGCGCATGCAGGCGACGCGCGTTCATCTGGCGCTCGTCGTTGACGAATATGGTGGGACCGACGGCCTGGTATCGATTGAGGATCTGATCGAGCAGGTTGTTGGCGACATCGCCGACGAGCATGACGAGGACATCGACGTCATTGCTGTTGACAAGGATGGCTGGGTGGCGAGCGCGCGCGCGCCGCTGGAGGATGTGGTGAAGGCCCTCGCGCCCGATCTCGTGCTCGAAACGCCGCCTGACATGGAGGAGGATATCGATACGCTGGGCGGGCTGCTCACAGCCCTTGTGGGCCGGGTGCCGGCGCGTGGCGAATTGATCCAGGGGCCTCGCGACATCGAGTTCGAGGTGCTCGACGCCGACCCCAGACGCATCAAGCGGGTGCGTATCCGCAAGGCAAGCCGCCGCGCTAATGAGCGCCCGGTTCGCCCGCGTCGCGAGCACACCGACAAGATCTCGCCATCAACCGCCGGTGAGGTTGGCGCCGGTTCCGCTCCTGCATCGCTTGGCAACGACCCGGCAGATACCGCCACCCCGATGGAAACGATGGCACCTTCGATGCCAGCCTCGATCATCAAAGAACCGGCTGGCGAGAAATGAATGAATGGCGGTGATAATGTATCGCGGGATTGAATGGCTGCGCGATACCGTTCTCCTGAGTTTCGGCTGGCGGCGCGGCCTGATTGCCGTGATGGCTGGTGTCCTCAGCGTCCTTGCCATACCGCCCTTCCTTTTCTTTCCGCTTCTGGGCCTCACCTTCACCGTGCTGGTGTGGCTGATCGACAGTCTGTCGGATCATCGGGGCTGGCGCGGCTATCGCGGTGCCTTTGCTGTGGGCTGGCTCTTTGGCTTTGGATATTTTCTGGCGGGGCTGTGGTGGATAGGTGCTGCCTTTCTGGTTGAAAGCGACGTCTTCGGCTGGTTGCTGCCGGTCGCGGTGGCGGGATTGCCGGCGCTGCTGGCCCTCTTTACGGGCATCGGCGTGGCCCTTGCCCGCCTGATGTGGTCGGCAACGCCGGCACGGGCGGCTGCACTGGCAGCAGGCATCGGTCTGTCTGAGTATCTCCGTGGCACGATCCTCACCGGCTTCCCGTGGAATGCCTTTGGCTATGCTCTGACAGCGACCCAGGCGCAGATGCAGGCTGCAAGCCTCATCGGCATCAACGGTCTCACGGTTCTGGCGGTCTTCCTGGCGTCCGCACCGGCCATCTGGCTTGCCCGTGACCGCGTCGGCTGGAAATGGCGCGGCGTCGTTGTCGGCGGCGCCGTGTTCCTGCTGTTTGCGCAATTTGCCTATGGGGAGCTGCGCCTGCTCACAGCCGACAGCGCCAATGTACCGGGCGTGCGTTTGCGACTCGTTCAACCCCATCTCACCCAGGCCGAGCGCCTTGATCGCACGCGTCACGCCGACATTCTTGAGCGCTATCTGCGCCTCAGCCGCAGCGCGCCCGGCGCAGCCGAGCCCACCCATATCATCTGGCCCGAATCAGCTCTGCCGTTCCGCCTGGGTGACACGCCTCAGGCGCTGACCCGTATCACCGGCATCCTGGCGCCGGGCTCCGTGCTGATGATCGGCATGCTGCGCGGCGATGATCTCGACCAGCGCAAAGTATTGAACTCGCTCTATGTATTGAACGACAAGGCGGACATTCTCGATCGCTATGACAAGGTGCACCTCGTTCCCTTCGGCGAATATCTGCCGTGGTCGGACCTTTTGTCCGCCATCGGCCTTGAACCGCTGACGCGGATCTTTGCCTTCGTACCGGGCCAGACGCGCGGTCCGGTGTCCGCCGGCAAGGCCCCGCCCTTCATTGCGCTCATCTGCTATGAAGCAATCTTCAGCAGTGAAATTGTCCGCGGCCCACGCAGCGGATGGATCGTCAACATGTCCGACGACAGCTGGTTTGGCGACACGCCGGGCCCCCGCCAGCACCTTCATCAGGCGCGCCTGCGCGCTGTCGAACAGGGCCTGGCGGTGGCGCGTGTCACAACGACTGGCAAAAGCGCGCTGATCGACCCTTATGGCGCGATTATCAAGGAACTCGAAATCGGCGCCGAAGGCGTCATCGACGCGAGCCTGCCGCAGGCGCTGGCGGCCCCGCCCTTCGCCCTGTGGGGCGATGGCGCCTTCTGGGCGATGTGGATCTCGCTCGCGGCTTTTGCATCAATTACACGTATAAGTTTAGTTTTCAGGCAAAACAACTTTTAGGACGTTTGCATCATAACAACGGTGCGCCACTGTCGGAATCGGTGATTTCCGCTGGGGCTTTATTGTCAGCGTTCGCAGAAGCGCAACGCCCCACGACGGGTGAAACGGCTGAGGAGTAGGATTTCGTGGCCCGCAAGGAAACAAACCCCATCGACATTCACGTCGGTGCGCGTCTCAAAATGCGCCGCATGATTGCCGGTATGAGCCAGGAAAAGCTCGGCGAAAGCCTCGGCTTGACCTTCCAGCAGGTACAGAAATACGAAAAAGGCAGTAATCGCATCGGGGCGAGCCGCCTGTGGGAAATCGCCCGCATCCTTGACACGCCCATCACCTATTTCTACGAGGGCCTGCCCGTGCCCCCGGCGACAGACCAGATACGCGATCCGTCAGACGGCATGAAGGAAGAAAAAGCGGCAAGCTTCGTGGTCGATTTTCTCTCGACCAGCGAAGGATTGCGTCTTAACAAATCCTTCATGCGCATACGCGATCCACGTGTGCGCCGCAAAATAGTCGAGCTGGTGCGATCGCTTGCTGGAGAGGGTGATGATGGTTAACTGGCGATTTTTGGCTGCTCACCGGGCTTTTTTGGCTGGGAGAGCGACAACGTCCCCTTGACGCCTTAGCCTATGCCTGCCATGACGCGCGCCACCGTGAGCGCTTTGGCAAGACGCCGATCCGCTCCCATCCGGCAGGTTCCCCAACATTGGAGAGGGTTTCGTGGCGCGCCAAGACTATCTGTTCACGTCTGAATCGGTTTCTGAAGGCCATCCTGACAAGGTCTGTGACCGCATTTCTG
>JAKFVK010000171.1 GCA_021732205.1 Hyphomicrobiales bacterium
TGCCCTGATAGCTGACGCCAACATTCGTCAGCGCCAAACCCGCCGTCCCATAGGCAAGAAAATTGCCGAACGGAATACCAATCCGCCCGCGCAGCGTCAGTTCAATCCGCAGCGTCTTTGGCAGGTTGAGGTCGCGGATTGCGGCCAAAAAGCCGTCCAGCGAGGCGCGTAACGCGGTCACGGGATACCAGACAAGATACACGCCATTGGCAAACCGGCGCGGGGCCTTTTCGAGAGCGGCGGTGAGAATGGAATATTCGTTTGTTGCCTCATAGGGCGGATCAATCAGGATCAGACCGCGACGTTCGGGGGGCGGCAGGCATCGTGACAGCTCGCCATAACCATCGCCTTCGATGACGCGCACCCGGCTGTCGCCAGCACAATGCTGACGCAGCCTTGCTGCCTCGTCGCGGTGCGCTTCACAGAATATCGCCCGGTCATGGGGACGCAGCAGCACACGCAGAATGGCGGATGATCCCGGATAGGTCCGCAGGTCGCCGCCTTTGTTGAAGCCTGCCAGCAATGCACGATAAGGTTGCAAAATGATATCCGCGTCCGTGCCAGGACCCGGCGTCTGGATGCGCCCGACGCCCTCTCGCCATTCGCCGGTTTTCTGCGCATCCCGCCCCGCAAGATCATAAACCGCGCGCCCCGCATGGGTGTCGAGGACAAAAAGCGCTGCTTCCTTGCGCTGAAGATATGTGATCACGAGCGCCAGAACACTGTGTTTCAGCACATCAGCGAAATTTCCGGCGTGGAAAGAATGTCGATAATTCATGAGCTTGTGAGCATACAGTCAAAAAAGATCGAATTCAAATCTATCTGGCAAGTATTGATTCAGACCTGCCGGCTAAGGTGCGTATCACAGAGGCGAATCCGCGCCAAAGAGTTGGATGATGCTGCGGTTGCTGTTCATTACGATGTGCATGTATTGCTGGGGGTCGACAGGCTTCGATGCCTGGCGCCCATCGATGCTCGAGCGGCCGCTGACGCGTTTTACAAATGATGTGAATGCCGTTGCCAACAAGGGTGTCGAACTGGCGCTCTATCTGCCACATTCACCTGTTGCGCGCCAGGCGGTCGTCTACCGCCAGCAGGCGAGTGAGCTGATCTACACCTACTTCAACAAATAAGATCAGCGCGCTGCTACGCCCGGTATATCGATGACGCCGGCACGGCAGGCCTGGCGGTCAACCTCTGCGCAACGACGCGGCTGTAATGTCCGCGACAGACAGATCCGCACCTCCTCGAGCCGGCCCCTGGTGCAGGTGACGGCGATACCCTCGCGCGACAGTGCGGGATTAGCCTTGAGAAAGGCCTGCTCAATGTCCTCAGGCGCGGCGCTGCCGGCAGCCTTGGCGGTGCGCAGCGCGTCTGGAATGGTGATTTGCGAAAACGCGCGGCGGGCGGTGTCGAAATAGCTCTGCGGGTCAAGCCCGGAACAGGTGCCGTGGGCGCGCCATTCGTGAATGACCAGACCGCGCGAGGGCATGATGTCGAGCATGCGCGCGATCGTGCCGTCGGGCACGCGCGGCGGCGATGTACCGCCGCAGGAGCGGGGATAGCCACGCTCATATTGCGGCCACAGCCCGTGAAGGACGAAGGCGCGCGGGCGCGAGGATGAACATTGCGCATCGCCGCGATCATTGCCGGTCAACGCGCAAAAGGTTGGCGACCAGGACAAAGCGAGGACATAAAAATCGAAATCAGCTGCGCGCTGCGCCGCTGCCGGGCGGCTGAGCATACAAAAGCCCGCGACCAGCAGCAGGGCGAGAGCGCAGCGTCCCCGCATCAGAAATTCCGCTTCTGGAGACCGGCACAATCGCGCCCATAAACAGAGCCGCGATCCAGTCCGACGATGCAATAGGCAAGACTGTAGGACAGGCCCAGCCATTCGGCGTTGGAGGCCAGTTCTACCACCAGGCGACGACGCGACCCATCGGCGAAAACGGCGGTCCCTGCGCACCAGCGCCGGGCGATCTTGTCGTTCTCACGCTCGCGTGAGGCCTTCTCGGCCAGCCCGTCGACGCTTTGAAGATTGTGAAAGCCGCCCCAGTAAACGAACTCGGTCTGATTGAAGCGCCCGAGAAGGTTTGAGACCATGCCAGGATCACCACACGAAGGGATGCCTTTCAGCGCGCCGACATCCTGATGATCGGCCAGCGGATACCAGGGAAGCCAGGGGAACGAACCCGACGCGCCGACCGGCTGCGCCAATACCAGCAGCGACACGAAAGTGATGACCGAACATAGCGTACGCAGCATGGCAAACCTCGTTCTGAACTGACGCACCATCGCGCCGGATGCGGACGAAGGCAAGGGAGTTTTGGCAACATATTCGCAGGCTTTCATCGGTTGGCTGGCTCAACTCCACCCGGACCGCTTGCCGGCGCCGACAAACACCGCCACTGTGATGGCCATGGATGGGTTGCTCCGACAATTTGCGTCTTTTTTCGGCGTTGGCGTGATCGCGGCTGTCGTTCACTATGGTTTTCTGATCGTGCTTGTCGAATTGTCCCAGATCGGCGCGGTGATCGCCACGCTCGTCGGTTATGTCGGCGGCGGCATTGTCTCCTATGTCCTCAACGAGCGGCACACCTACAGCCGCGCCCGCAGCCATGCTGCGGCTGGCTGGCGCTTTGCGCTCGTTGCGGCAGTGGGCTTCGCGCTGACCTACGGTTTGATGACGCTGTTCGTCGAGCGCTGGATGATCCCCTATCTGCTCGCCCAACTCGTCACCACCGCTATCGTCCTGGTGTGGAGCTTCTTTGCTCACAAGATCTTCTCGTTTGGCGAAAAGCGCGGTCAGACCGGCTGAGCGATCAGTGTCATGCGCGCCTGGTTATGGCCGAGATTGCGCGTAGCGCGGGTGGCGGCGAAGCCAAAGCGGGAGAGCCTTGCCAGCAGCTCGGTTTCGCGGTGCATGGACAGGCCCAGATTTTTGCGCAGCCGCGCGTAGGGTGAGAGCGCGGTGCGCATCAGGCCGAGGAGAGCGGCAGGGAAAAAGCCCTGACGCCAGGCAAGCGACAATAGCGCGCCGATATCGGCCAATGGCGATATATCCGGCTGGACGATATCGGCAAGGACTAGCCTGCCGCCTGCCTTCAGCTTGGCGCGCCACAGAGCAAGAGAAACATCAAGCTCGTCTGACGACAGGTATTGCAGGACAGAATTGGCAACGACGAGATCAAGGCTGTTGTCGGCGATGGTAGTTGCGTCCTCCGGCGACAGGACCGAGACGCCGGGCAACGACCCCAGACGCGCCGATAGTTTGGCGCTCACACTTGGCGCAGCGTCTACCAGATAAAGGCGGCTGCAGGCAGATGCCACGCGTTCAGCTTCGAGAGCCTCGCCGCAGCCATGATCAAGAAGTACCGGTTGCGCGTTTCCAGCCAGGGCAATCAGTTCGTCAGCAATGAGGCGATAATGAACGATGCGATGGCGCTCGCTGACATAGATGGCGTTGGGCTGGTCCCAGAAGCTTTTCCAGTCCATGCCGGGCGTCCGCTTTCAGGCCGCGTGGTTGCGGCGCGCATCGATGAGCGCGGCAAAGCGATCAAAGAGGTAATGGCTGTCGCGCGGGCCGGGTGAGGCTTCGGGGTGGTACTGGACCGAAAAGACCGGCCGGCTCTTCGAGCGCAGGCCGGTGTTTGAACCGTCAAACAGCGACACATGCGTTTCCTCGATGTCGCCCGGCAGGCTTGAACTGTCCACCGCGAAGCCGTGGTTCATCGAGGTGATCTCGACCTTGCCTGTCGTCCGATCCTTGACCGGGTGGTTGGCGCCGTGATGGCCCTGCGCCATCTTGACGGTGGCGCCGCCAAGGGCCAGCGCCAGCATCTGATGACCGAGGCAAATACCGAAAATCGGCACATTCCGGTCGATCAGCGCCTTGATGACGGGCACGGCATAAACGCCGGTGGCGGCCGGGTCGCCGGGACCGTTCGAGAGAAAAACGCCGTCCGGCTTCAGGGCCATGATATCGTCGAGTGACGCGGTGGCCGGGACAACACTGACCCGGTTTCCCGCCCGCACGAGCTGGCGCAGGATGTTGCGCTTGACGCCGTAATCAATGGCAACAATGTGCCGCCGGTGATTATCCTGCCGGCGATAGCCTTCGCCCCAGCGCCATTCGGTCTCATCCCAGTTGTAGCGCTGGGTCGCGGTGACGTCAGGCACCAGGTCCATGCCAACGAGACCCGGCCAGTCGCGCGCCTGCTTCTTCAACGCCTCATAGTCGAATGTGCCATCAGGATGATGGGCGATGACGCCGTTTGGCATGCCGTGGTCGCGGATGAAGGCGGTCAGGGCCCGCGTATCGATCCCCGACAGGGCGATGATGCCGCGTGATTTCAACCAGTCGGAGAGGTGGCGCGTGGCGCGATAATTGGAAGGATGAGTGACATCAGCGCGAAAGATCGCCCCGCGCACGCCGGCACTTGCTGCGAGGTTCACTGTCTCGATGTCTTCCTCATTCGTACCCACATTGCCGATGTGGGGGAAGGTGAAGGTAATGATCTGTCCGGCGTAGGAGGGATCGGTCAGGATTTCCTGATAGCCGGTCATCGCAGTGTTGAAGCACACTTCGCCCACCGCCTCGCCTTCGCCGCCCAGGCCGATGCCGTGGAAGATGGTGCCATCCGCCAGAACCAGACAGGCGGTGGCGCGCATTTCATCGGCGTCGAAGGACGGGGTTGCTTGCATCATCGCCTTGTCCCTTGTATCCGGCACCAGGGCTTGGTGGTTCAGAACGATGTCCTGAGGTCCGCCAGCGCTGCGGGCGCAAGTTAAAGATCGGTACC
>JAKFVK010000205.1 GCA_021732205.1 Hyphomicrobiales bacterium
CTTCGGCCGCCAGCATCCGCCAGCAATTCTCGACGCCGGCCAATGTACGCCTGTCGCGCTATGGGCTGAAACTGATGAGGGAGCAGTTCAGCGACCGTTTTGGCGCGGGCGCCTCGGCTTCCTTCCACGAGCGTGGCTACCTGCTGCTGGCGGGCGAAGGGGGGCGTGCGATTGCGCAGGCCAATCTGGCGGTGCAGCGGGCGGAAGGGGCGGCAACGATCCTTCTTGATCCCGACGAGATGGCGAAACGGTTCCCATGGCTGTCTACGGAAGGGCTGGCGCTTGGCAGTTTCGGGCCAGAGGGCGAAGGATGGTTTGATGCCTACGGGGTGATGCAGGTGATGCGTCGCGAGGCGCGCGCCAAGGGTGTCGTCTATATCCATGACGAAGTGATGGCAATCGACCATGACCATCAGCAGGTCCAGGCGGTGCGGTTGAAGAGCGGGCGGCGGATTGTCGCTGGTGCGATCGTCAATGCGGCCGGGCCGCAGGGCGGTGATGTGGCGGCGATGGCGGGTATCAATTTACCGGTAGAACCGCGCAAGCGCTCGGTCTTCGTCCTGTCCTGCCGCACGCCCCTGCCTGGATTGCCGCTGCTCATTGAGCCGGGCGGGGCGTGGGTGCGCCCGGAGGGCGAGGTTTACCTGTGCGGCATTTCACCCGATGAAGCATGTGATCCGCGCGCAGATGGTGATTTCGAGGTCGATTACGCGCAATTCGACGAGGTCGTCTGGCCGGCACTGGCGGCGCGAATTCCAGCCCTTGAATCAGTCAAGATGGTGCGCGCCTGGGCGGGCCATTACGATTACAACACCTTTGACCAGAACGCCGTTCTGGGTCCGCATCCGCAGGTTGGGAATTTTTATTTCGCCAATGGATTTTCCGGTCATGGCGTACAACAGGCGGCAGGTGCCGGCCTGTCGGTGGCTGAATGGATCATCCATGGAGGCCCGGTCACGCTTGATGTCGGAATTTTTGGCTATGAGCGTATCGCTGCGGGGACCCCGGTGCGGGAAGTCAATGTCATCTGAGATGGCGGGCGTCAGGCCACAAGCCATCGAGGCTGGCCGGTGATGTGGCGCCGCGCAGCCATCGCCGTCGTGGCGCTGTTGGCTCTGCCTTATGGCCTGGCGCTGGTCTATCGTTTTGTTCCTCCGCCCTCGACGCTGATGTTGTGGCGCTATGGTCAGGGATTGCCGGTCGAGCGCGTCTATGTGCCGCTTGAGCAGATATCGCCGGCTCTGGTCGCAGCCGTTGTCACGTCGGAAGATGGCGGCTTCTGCCGCCATTACGGTATCGATCCTGGTGCGATACGCGATGCGTTGCGCCGCGCCGAAGAGCGCGATGATGATGTGCGCGGAACGTCGACGATCACCCAGCAGACGGCAAAAAACCTGTTTCTCTGGCAGGGCCGTTCATGGATCCGCAAGGGTCTCGAAGCGCCGCTGGCTCTATGGCTGACGCTGGTGTGGCCGAAAGATCGCGTGATCGAGGTTTATCTCAATATGGTGGAATGGGGTGACGGCATTTTCGGCGTTGAAGCCGCCGCCCGTCATGCGTTCGGTCTCAGCGCAGCCGCGCTCAACACCTCTCAGGGGGCGCTGCTGGCGGTTGCCCTGCCCAATCCGCGCCAACGCGATGCGCGCCGCCCCGGCGTGCTTCATCGCCGCCTGGCGGCGCGACTGATTGCAAGGCTGCAAAATGGCGGCGCCAATGTACAATGTGTGCGCCGCGCCCGATGATGCATGACAGGACAAGCCATCTCATGATCCCTCCCCGTCTTGATGAAAACGCCCGCCTTAAGGCGCTTGCCAGCCTGCCAGGGTGGAGCCTTGTCGAGGGGCGTGAGGCCATTGAGCGCGACTTTCGCTTCGCCTCTTTCGCTGACGCCTTCGCCTTCATGACAAGGGTGGCTTTCATCGCCGAGGCGATGAACCATCATCCCGAGTGGCGCAATGTCTACCGCGACGTCGAGGTGACACTGTCAACGCACGATGCCGGCGGTCTGACCGCGCTTGATGTCGAGTTGGCGCTGGCAATGGATCAGGTGGCGCGACAGCTTATCGCGGTGCCATCCTGAGTGCCCCGTCGAGGCGGATGGTGGTCCCGTTCAACATCGGATTCTCGCAGATCGACTGGACAAGAGCGGCATATTCGGCAGGCTTGCCGAGCCGGGAGGGAAAGGGAACGCTGGCGCCGAGCGCCGCCTGCACCTCAGGTGGCAGGGTGTCGAACATGGGCGTGTGGAAGAGGCCGGGCAAGATGGTCATCACCCGCACGCCATCACGTGACAGGTCGCGGGCCATCGGCAGGGTCAGCGAGGCAACGCCGCCCTTCGAGGCGGCGTAGGCGGCCTGGCCGATTTGGCCATCCTCGGCGGCGACCGAGGCCGTCATGACAATGACGCCGCGCTCGCCATCCTCGCCGCGCGGCGGCAAGGCCACCATGCGGGCGGCGGCTTTGGAGGCGACATTGAAGGTGCCGATCAGGTTGATCGTGATGGTGCGGGTGAAGCTTGCCAGATCATGCGGAACGATGGCACCACTTTCCTTCCTGCGGTTGACGGTCTTCTGCCCCGTGGCGATACCGGCGCAATTGATGGCGATCCGCGCCTCGCCATGGGTCGCAGCGGCGGCGGCGAGGGCTGCCTCGACAGAGGCCTCGTCCGTCACATCACAACGGCAGTAGAGCCCGCCGATATCACTGGCGACCATGCGCCCGCGCTCCTCGGCAAGATCGAACAGGGCAATGCGAACGCCCGCCGCCGCCAGCCTTCGGGCGCTTGCCTCGCCCAATCCCGACGCGCCACCGGTGATGATGGCGGCTGTGTCCTGAAGCTGCATGTCGTTTTCTCCTGATACTCGCCGACCCTAGCTTGCCCTGCGATCTCCCGGAAGGGGTATTAGACAAGCGGCTCTGTTGCTGCCGCCGGCATGGCGCGCAGGCGTCCGAGGTCGGAGACGATCGCGGCTATGGTTGACAGCGCAAACAGGGCGATCACCAGGACAAGGGCGGCGCCGGGGCCCAGGCGATCAGCAAGCGCTCCGCCCAGCAGGGCGCCAAGCGGGCGGACGCCGTAAATTGCCAGCTGGATGGTGGCGTTGACGCGGCCAAGCAGGGCGGCAGGGGTTACCGACTGGCGCAGGCTCGTCTGGCACACCAGCCACAGCATGGGACAGAAGCCAACGAGGAAATAACCCGCGCCGGCAGTGTAGATGGCCGACTGCCCGGCCGAGATGAAGATCAACGCGGCGCCGGCCACCGAGGATAGCGGCCCGAGGATGAGTATGAAGCGGGGTTGAAAGCGGGTGACGATGGTGCCGGCGGTGAGCGCACCCAGCAGAAGGCCGACGCCCTGCCCCGACAATGCCAGACCGATATCCTGCACGCTGAGTTGAGCGATATTCAAGGCAAAAGGAACAAAGACGGCGACGAGCGCGAAAAAGGCTGCGTTCCAGGCCAGAGCACAGCCGAGAATGCCGCGCAGTATCGGCTGGTGCCACACGAACAAGAGCCCTTCGCGAATATCCTGAATGGGGTGGCGGGGCGGTTGTGCGGATGGTGGCGGGCGTGGCATGGAGCTGAGCGCGATGATTGCGATGGCGGCGGCGGCAAGGGCGGCGATAAAGGCGGCGTTGGTGGACACATGCGCGATCAGCCAGGCTATGACGGTTGGCGCTGGCAGTGTGACAAGGGCACGAGCCAGCTCAAGCCGGCCATTGGCCTTTGCAAACGCGGTTGGCGGCAGCAGACGCGGCGTCAGGGTGGCAAGAGCAAGGACAAACAAGACGGTGCCGGTTGCCGATATGAAAACGGCCAAACCGAGCAGATAGGGGCTTGCAAGCCTGAGGGCTAACAGCGCCAGGGTCAGTCCGGCAAGCGACAACCAGGGCGCCAACCGCGCCAGGCGGGACGGGCCGAGGCGGTCAACAACAATCCCGCCCGGCAATGAGACGATGAGCCAGGCCATGCCTTGCGCCGCCACGAGGGCGCCAACGAGGGCGGGCGAAGCGGAAAACAGGGTGACGGCTGCCAGCGGCAGAGCCACCAGCGCGATCTGATCGGCTGCGTGCATGCCGGCATTGGCGATCACCAGACGATTGAGCAGGGGAGGAAGCATGGCAAGACATCTCTGAATTCCCCCGAGAAGTGCCACCAAGAGAATTCTGTTGCGACCCGTTTCTTGCGCTGAAACCGTCATCGCTGCCTCACGCGTCGCGGTCGATCCCCCGGCTCGCGAGATTGTGGCGCAGGCGCGCGAACGCCAGCCTGATGCGTGATTTAACCGTGCCCAGCGGCAGGCCGGTCGCGTCAGCAATCTGGCTGTGCGAGAGCCCGTCAAAGAAGGCCAGACGCAGCAGGTTGATCTGGTCGGGCGGCAAATCAGCCATCACCATCCGGACATGATCGGCGCGAGTAGCTTCGGCCAGAATGTCATCTGGAAGGGGGGTAGCTGCGGGGTGCAGCATGAGATCGTTTTCATCGATCCGTCCCCGTCGTTCGCGGCGTGCGGCGTCGATGCGGCGATTGCGGGCGATACGGAAAAGCCAGGTTGACAACGAGGATTTCGAGGGATCGAAAAGACCGGGTTTCAACCACAGCGTCAGCATCACCTCCTGCGTGATTTCCTCCGCCGCCATCCGCTCCAGGCCAAGACGCAGAAGATAGCTGTTCAGGCGCGGGGCAAAGTAATCAAACAGTGACGCGAATGCGCTGCGGTCGCCATTGCGTGTCAGAGACATCATCCATCGGGAGATGTTGCGCGCCTGCGTCTGTTTGTCGTCATCAGCGATGGCCA
>JAKFVK010000042.1 GCA_021732205.1 Hyphomicrobiales bacterium
CACATCTGGTGAGGTCGAACGTGCAAAATGAACGTGTGATTTATCTGGTCGATGATGATGCTGCGGTTCGTGATTCACTGGCGGTCTTGTTGTCGTTTGAAGGGTTCATTGTCCGCGAATTTGCGGAGGGGCGCAGCTTTCTAGAAACGGCGCTGAAGGAAACGCCGCATTGCGTCATCCTTGACGTTAACATGCCGGGAAAGTCCGGTATAGAAATCCTCAGCGATCTTGACGCCAATCATTATCCGGCGCCGATTTTTATCATCTCAGGTCAGGGTGATATTCCCATGGCCGTCCAGGCGATCAAGAATGGCGCTTTTGATTTTTTTGAAAAGCCGTTCAACGCCGATACGGTCATCCAGCGCGTCCGTGAATCGATTGACATTTACGAGAAGCGCCAGTCAGGCGCGGCGGCAGCGCCGGCTTTCGCCGGACATGATCTGTTGACGCCCCGCGAGCGGGAAGTCCTTCAGCAGATTGCCGCAGGCGCATCCAACAAGGAAGCGGGCAGGGCGCTGAGCATCTCGCCGCGGACGATCGAAGTTCATCGTGCGAGGATCATGGAAAAGCTCGGTGCGCGCAACGCGGCGGATCTCGTGCGCATCGTTCTGACCGGGGAATTGCAGTAATCAGAACGCTTGTCTATATGCGTAATTCAATTTTATGTCGCGTTTTGGTCATATAAGTATTCAATCGCCGTTGAATAATTTATTCGCCACATGCAAAATGAGACGTGAATCATTGCCTTCCGCCCGTTGAAGTCAGCGTCGGGCGGCAAGCGAGAAAGGGATGCATGGCAATTCACATCGTCGAGGACGACCACGCGGTCGCCGACGCTATGGCGTATCTGCTGCGGCTGCAGGGGTTCGAGGCGTTTACGCATGCATCAGCCGAGGCTTTTTTTGCCGCCGGCCCACCCTGTCCGGAAGACGCGCTGATCGTCGATCTTGCACTGCCTGGTATTGATGGAGCGGGGGTCGTGCGCTGGGTACAGGCGATGTCATCCCCGCCCGACATCATCGTCGTTTCCGCACAGTCCCAATCCGTCATTTCACGCCAGCTGCGTGATCTGGATGTAAAAAAGATGCTGCGCAAACCGCTGACCCGCGACGCTGTTCTCGAAGCCATCGTCCGTTGAGCGGCAAATGTAAACGGCCGCGGGGACAGGCGCGATCTGCCACGATCATAACGACAATTGACGGGCAAGGGTGGGGCGGCAGGTGATCCGGTTTGTTGTGAGCGCCAATCGCCGGATAAGCGTTGGCGCGGCGTGCACAACAGCTGAAAAATGATGTAGTGCCTTGCCATGCCGCTGAAGCCAACCCTGCCGAGCCGTTCCGAAATCATGCGCACCCTGGCCACGCTCGCACTGGCGACGCTGGGTGGCACTGCGTTTGCGGCGGTAGGCTTGCCTGCGGCCTGGCTGTCAGGGGCCATGGTGGGTGCCACCTGCGGCCTGATCTTTGGCCTGCGCCTCCACGTCCCCAACGCGCTGCGTGATCTGACCATGCTCGTGCTGGGCGTATCCATGGGGGTCGGCGTGACGCCCGCAACCCTGCATGCCATGGCGCGCTGGCCGGCAAGCCTCGCCATCCTGGGGGCAACGGTTGTGGCGATCATATGTGCGGCCATCATCGTCAGCCGCACCTTTGGCTGGGACCGCAACACCGCCATGTATGCGTCCGCGCCGGGCGCTCTCTCGACCGTTCTGATCCTGGCGGAAGAGAGCGGCGCTGACATGCGCCGCGTCGTCATCGCCCAGACAATCCGTCTGTTTCTTCTGGTCGCGGTGCTGCCCTTCGTGCTGGCGCTCATCGATCCGCACACCATAGGTACTGGCCTGCGCACGCAGGGCCCGGCCAATACGGCCGTTCTCGATTATTTCCTGCTGTTTATCGCCGGTGTTGCGGGCGCGGCCGTTGCTGGCCTTTTGCGGATACCAGCGCCCATCCTGATTGGCGCTGCCATCGCCTCCAGCCTGGTCCACGGGCTCGACCTCATCGAGGCGCCGGTTCCCCTGGCCATCCAGCTCCCGGCTTTTGTCATACTCGGCGCCTATATGGGCCTGCGTTTTCACGGCACGACATTTGCGATGTTGCGGGCGGAAATTGCCGCCTCGGCGTTGATCTTTCTGTCATCGACGATTGTCGCCCTCGCCGGCGCCTTTCTGGTCCATTGGCTGCTTGCTATCCCGCTGACCGAGACCATGGTTGCCTTTGCCCCCGGCGGTATTGAGGCCATGACGATCATCGCCTTTTCGCTTGGCCTCGATGTTGCCTATGTGGGCACACACCATCTCCTGCGCTTTCTGGCGCTGGCGCTCACTTTGCCGATTGTCTCGACTGTGCTGCGCCGCATCAACGATCGCCAGTGAACCTCCCAGGCTCATCGACGATGATGCTTCAGGAAGGCGTCCAGCCGCTCCAGAGCCGCATCGAGGGTTGACTGCTTCTTGGCAAAACAGAAACGCACAACCGTGGTGACGGCCTGTGTGTCGTAGAACGCGCTGACCGGGATGGTGGCAACGCCACCCACGCTCACCAGCCGCTCGGCAAACGCCCGGTCGGTCTCGTTAATGCCGATGGCCGCCAGATCAACATTGACGAAATAAGTCGCATGACAGGGCAGCGGATCAAAGCCCATCTGCCGCAAGCCGTTTGCAAAATAGTCACGGGCCTTGGCAAAATCGCTGCGCATCGTCGTGAAATAGTGATCCTCCTTCGCCAGACCATAGGCTACCGCCGCCTGCAGATTGGGCGGCGTTGTAAAGGTCAGGAACTGGTGCGCTTTCGCCAGCACGCGCATGAGGGCGGGCGCCGCCGTCACGAGCCCCACCTTCCATCCGGTGAGTGAAAAGATTTTTCCCGCAGAGCCTATGTGCACCACCCGCTCGCGCATGCCGGGCCGGGTAATCAGCGGGGTAAACACGCGGCGATCGAAAATCACATGTTCCCATACCGCATCCTGAATGACGACCGCGCCCGATTTTTCAACAAAGCGGGCCAGCATGTCGAGATCCTCGACCGGCCAGATCGAGGCTGCCGGATTGAGCGGATCGTTGATAAGCACCACTTTGGTTTTCGCGCTGAAGGCGGCTGCGAGGTCGCTTTCGCTGAACCGCCAATGAGGTGGTTTCAGCGTCACCAGCCGCGGCACGCCGCCAGCGCGCCTGACCAGTGGCAGATAGGCGTCGTAAAGCGGCTCGAACAGCACCACCTCATCGCCGGGTGTTATCAGAGAGAAAATAGCGCCGGCCAGCGCTTCCGTCGCGCCAGACGTCACCATCACCTCTTGCTCGGCATCGATGTCGAGCCCGTAGAAGCGCCGGTGATGCGCTGCAACAGCCAGACGCAATTCGGGGATGCCCATCATCGGTGGATACTGGTTCCACCCGTCAATCACGCTTGCAGCAGCCTTTGCCCGCACATCAGCCGGCCCCGGATCGTCGGGAAAGCCCTGACCCAGATTGACCGCGTCATGCTCGCGCGCCAGCCGTGACATCACTTCAAACACCGTTGTCGGCAGATCGGCAAAGATAGGGTTCATAGGAATTCCGTTCAGTTGGGATCGGCGACCGAAAAGCCGGCGGCGAACGGGTCGCGCTCATCAATGGTGATGGTGTTCAAGCCCGTCACCCGCGCCCAGCCTTCGACCGAGGGAATGATGGCGTCCTTGTTACCGACATGGGTGCGCCCGTCGATACGCCCGTTGAACAGCGACCCGATGATCGATTCATGGACGAAATCCTCGCCATCGTTCAACCGCCCCGTGGCAGCCAGCTGCGCCATGCGCGCCGAAGTGCCGGTGCCGCACGGGCTGCGATCAATCGCCTTGTCGCCATAGAACACGGCATTGCGGGCGCTGGCGCCAGGCTTCGTCGCCTTGCCGGTCCACAGGACATGTGTCAGGCGATCAAGCGCCGGGTTCTCGGGATGGACGATGGCATGGCGCGCGTTGAAGGCTTTGCGCAATTTCGGGCTCCAGGCCAGAATATCGGAGGGTTTTACGTCCGACAGATCGCGATAATGCGCCTGTGGTTCGACGATGGCGTAGAAATTGCCACCATAGGCGACATCGACGCTGATCTCGCCAAGCCCATCGACGTCCACCTTGTAACCCTGCCCATGCAGATAGGAGGGTACATTGGTAAGGCGCACGCTCTCGACATGGCGGCCATCCTGGACGTAGCGTGCCACCACCTTGCCGGCAGGCGTATCGAGATAAAGCACGCCGGGCTCCCTGGGCTTGACGAGCCCGTTCTCGATGATGGTGGTGACGGTGCCGATCGTTCCATGCCCGCACATCGGCAGGCAGCCGGAGGTTTCGATAAACAGGATGCCGACATCGCAATCATCCCGCGTCGGCGGATAGAGGATCGAGCCCGACATCATGTCATGGCCGCGCGGCTCGAACATCAGCCCGGTGCGGATCCAGTCGAATTCTGCAAGAAAATGCTGGCGGCGCTCGAACATGGTCGCGCCCGCAAGCTGCGGGATGGACCCGCCGGTTACCACACGCACCGGATTGCCGCAGGTATGGCCGTCGATGCAAAAGAATGTCGATATTGTCATCGCTGCCTCAGGCGGCGTTCTTTAATCCGACATCGGGAAGCGCCGGCCGGTTGGCAAGCGCTCTTGCCATCAGCGCCTCAACATGTGCTGCTTCCGCTGCCGGCTGGCGCTGCCACGTCCCATGATCTTTTCGCACAGCTTGATGCACTGCACGAGGTCCGCCCGCGCATCGAGATGGAGAAGCG
>JAKFVK010000294.1 GCA_021732205.1 Hyphomicrobiales bacterium
CGGCAGCCGAGGCGCTCTATCAGGGCATGGGACCGACGGAGGAGATTTCCGGCGGCTCAGGCGCCAATACGATTGCCGGCATCGCCTCGCTGGGCGGCAAGGCAGCCTTCATCGGCAAGGTGAAGGAAGATCATCTGGGCGCGCGCTTCATCCATGACATTCGCGCCGCCGGCGTTGCCTTCACCACCCCGCCGGCCAAAGACGGCCCGGCCACCGCCCGCTCCTTCATTCTGGTGACGCCTGACGGCGAGCGCACGATGAATACTTTCCTTGGCGCCTGTCAGGCGCTTGACGAAAATGACGTCGATCCCGCCCTCATCGAAGCAGCCAGGATCACCTATCTCGAAGGCTATCTGTGGGATCCTCCTCACGCCAAGGCGGCCTTCCGCAAGGCATCCGCCATCGCCCGCGCCAAAGGCCGCCGGGTGGCATTGACGCTCTCGGACGCCTTCTGCGTCGAGCGCTACCGCGACGAGTTTCTCGCTCTGTTGCGCTCAGGCGCGGTTGATACGCTGTTTGCCAATGAGCACGAGCTGAAAGCGCTCTATACGACCGCTGATTTCAACAGCGCGCTGGAGGCGCTCCGCAAAGACGCCAAACTGGCTGCCGTGACCCGTTCGGAAAAGGGCTGCGTCATCATCGAGGGCGCGACGACGGTTGAGGTACCCGCAGCCCCGGTGGAGCAGGTGGTGGACACAACCGGAGCGGGAGATCTCTTCGCCGCCGGCTTCCTTTACGGCCTTGCCCACGATCTTGGCCATCGCCGCTCAGGCGAGTTGGGTGGCCTTGCTGCCGCCGAGGTGATCTCCCATCTGGGCGCGAGGCCCTTGGTCAGCTTGAAGGATATCGCCAAGGCGAACCGGCTGCTGTGAGGGGTGAACCTGCTGGCGCCATGCTGTCGCTGAAAAAATGGCGCGCCCGAAAGGCGTGAACAAATTGAATGGATTCAATGGGATAGATACGGCCTGTGTCGCACCTTGCAGCACGGATAATCAGCGGTTTTCGCCGCGATTGTCGCACCTGAAACACAAAAAGCCCCGCCCCGGCACGAGAGCCAGGACGGGGCAAAAGTGATGTCATCCGAATAGCGCCGGCTGAGGGAGCGGCCTAAGCGGCATTCCATGAGGTGCGATGATCAACTCGCGGACAGTCTTCGCGGCCGCATTGTTGATCGTGTAGGTAAGATCGACCTCTTCCATAGAAAAGGCGGCGAAGATCTGCCGCACTGGCGGCGCATCATTGAGCGACAAAATGAACCGGCCCTTGATCGCCGCAAGCTGCCGCGCCAGCCTGATGAAATCATCAGGGCCGAACATGTCCTTGCCGTAGTCACCCTCCGAACCCCAATAAGGTGGATCGAGATAGAATAAGACTTCAGGCCTATCATAGCGGTCAATGAATGCCTCGAACGGCAGGTTCTCGATGATCACGCCGGCGAGACGCTCGTTGATCTCAGCCAGCATCGGGCCGAGCTTCGTCACATCAAAGCGCCCTGGCATCCCCTGATTGACACCGAAATTCCGGCCGGCCACCTTTCCGCCGAAAGCGGTGCGCTGCAGGTAAAGGAAGCGCACCGCGCGCTCCAGGTCCGTCAGCGTCGCAGGATCGGTCGCCATAAGGCGTTCGAATTCCCGGCGGCTCGTGAACTGGAAGCGCAGCATATCCATGAACGGGACGTAGTGCCGCTGCAGGACGCGGAAAAGCGTCGAGACATCGCCCGAGCGGTCGTTGATGACCTCCGCCCTGGGTGCCAGCCGACGCTTGAGGAATACTCCGCCCATGCCGACGAAAGGCTCAGCATAGGTGTCATGCGGCACGCGCTCAATCAGATCGACAAGCCGGGCCGAAAGCTGCTTCTTGCCCCCGATGTAAGCGGCCGGTGGAGAGACGGGTGCAACCCGCCGAAATTCATCATTCACCATTGAGAACATTCCACGAACGCGCTATGACGACAACGTGCGCGCGCGGCACACGGCGGATAGCCTTTTCGCGGTTCGTGAGGCTTCGCGGGTTCGTCGGCAAACGGAACCTCGCGGCGGAGGGGCGTTGACGCGCCCCGATGCTCCGCCGTCAGCGGCGTCAAGGATCGGTTTTCGCCACTCCGTCCACCGCTGCCAGAAAATCATCAAAGCAGCCCGCATTGTCGATGGTGTGATGCACCGCAAAATCCTGCAGCTCTGAGACATGCCCGCCTGAAATGCCGCCACGCCCGGTGATGCGGATCAATGTTCCGCCCGCCTGCCGCACAGCCTCGGCCTCATTGGCAAAACGCACATCATCTACCACGACAAGCTTACAGGCCGCCGTCACCTCGGCGCGCCAGGCGCGCAGCCACAGATCCTGCGCAATGATGTCCCTGCCCCATTCCGTGCCAAGCGTCTGCATGGCGAAACGCGGGGTGCGCCCGCCCAGAAGCCCGCAGGGGAGTTCCTTCAGCGCGCCATCCGTGTGACGCTCGTCGAGGCCCAGTGCCCACATCATGCGCTTCAGCGGTCCTGCAAAACGCACGCGGCGGAAGCCGTGGCAATGCACCAGCCGGTCAGCCGCCGTGCTCTTTCCGGCGCCGGCGGCGCCGCAGAAGCCGATCACCTTCATACCGCAAACCCGCTATCGGTTGCCGCTGACGGCACGGAGCCGCGATGGTGCTGGTCCAGATAATCAATGGCTGATCTAATCAGCTGCTTCGCCAGACGTTTTTCAAGATCATCCCCGAACGACACATCCTGCAGGCGCCGGAAGAGATAGCGCCGGGCCGCTGGATAATCATTGCGATGCTCATCAAGCGCGCATTGCGCCATGCGGGTATACTCATCCCGGAATTCGATCATGCCCAGGCCCTTCCGTTTTGCACAAAGAGGTGGGCCCGCTTGCCGTTCGGATAGACCACGACATGCGCGTGGTTCCACGAGGACGGGCCGGAATTGTAGCGAAGGTCAAGCAGCGACGATGTGCCCGCCACGTCGACGCCATCGATGGTGGAAGCTGAGTGCTTGTCGGCGATCACCATGCGAGTGGCCATACGGGCAAAGCCGCGCGGCGTGCCTTTGGTGCCGTTGGCACCCTTATCGCCATGCAGCCCGCATTCGATGTCGGCATCGCCACAGCGCAAGCGCCAGGAACGGCCATGCGGAGTGAATTCGAGATTGTCGAGCGGGCGCTCGGCGGCCGATTTCAGGGCGTGCCAGAAGATATCAAATTCATCATTGCCCTGTTCTGCCGCCTGGTGGCGCGCGGTGTTGAGGGAAAAATACAAGCCCGCATTGTCGCGTTCGCGGGCGTGGGCGGGGTCGTCAAGCCAGCGCTCCAGAAACTTGTCATGATTCGAGCCGACAATGACGGAGCGGCAAAATTCGCGAGAGGCAGCCGCCATGAAGAGCGCGCCGATTGCGAGCTCGTCCTTCAGCCTGTGTTCGTTACGAATAAAAGTCCGGTAGCGCTCGGCAAGGCGGTTGCGCTCATGATGGTTGATCGATTTAAAATCGAGCACATCGTGATAAAACGCAAAGGACGGCTTCAGCGCATCGATGAGCCCATCGCCCGTCCGAGACCATGTGGCGGTATCAAGCCCCCAGCTCGCCATTGCAACGCCAGGATCAAGGAATGGCAATTGCAGATCGCCAAAGATGATGGCTTCCACGCGCTGGCCAGTGATGACCCGTCCATCGCGCACCCGCATGTCCAGATCCTGGAATGACCCGTCCGGCGTTGCCGAAATGCGGCGCAGCCACAGCGTGCCGTCGATATCCTGCTCGGCGATCACCGCACCGGTGATGTGGTGAAACTCGGCTTTATGGCCGGCCTTCGTGTCCGTGTAATCCTTTAGCGTGACAAAGCCGGTGGTGAGCGTCAGCGGCGGGATGTGCCCGGGCGAGCACGGCACGGAGGCGAGGTGCTGGCGCGGATGTGCAAAGATCGCCGTGCGCCCGGCGCCATAACTCATCAGATCGGAGAGGGGCGATACGGCAGTCGGCAGAATATTGACCTGCGGGCAGAAACGCGCACCGCCGATATCGCGCTCTTCGATCGCCAGATGCGGGGTGATTTCCGGCGCCCATATGCGCTCACGTTGGCGTGTGAGGCGCCCGTCGAGGAGCCGCGCCCGATCCTCTGCCGCCTTCACCTGATAGGTGACGCCACCCACCAGAATATCGGCACCAAGATAATGCGCATAGGCCAGAAGGTTGCGCCAGAACGCCTGATGCAAAGGCGCTTCATTCTGCGCTGCCGTTAATATCCAGCGGCGAACCACGCGGCTCTCGCGGGTGACGATAGCGGCTTTGGGCGCCACCTTGTAGAGCGACCAATCGGGAACACAATTTTCAAGCCCGCGCGCAGCCCGGCGCTTTTGCTTCTGAAGCCAGAGAGCCAGCCAGGAACCGGGCGCCTTGACGATGCCGTGATCGGCAAGGTCGCGCTGGGCCTGCTGTACGGCGGACCCTTTGCCGCCTGCAACGCCCTGTGGCGCATAGCCATCGCGTAGCCGCTTTTCGATTGCCGCCTGGTTGCGCCGCCAGGCCTTCCAGTCAATCGGGGTGGGCATGCTGCAGAATATCTCTCTCAGCGCCCTGAAGGCCGCTCCCGGCCCTCCATGAGATAGCCCTCTATGCGCTTCAGCTGTCCGGCCATCTGCTCCTGAATAACCAGCAGGCGGGTGATGGCGTCATGATCCGCATTGGTGTTGACGGTCGCGCGCTCGAGCATGTCGAGGCGCGATTTATGAGCGTTCAGTTCCATCAGCACGCCGA
>JAKFVK010000235.1 GCA_021732205.1 Hyphomicrobiales bacterium
ATGGCTGGTCGCCGTCGGCGCCGATGGTCGCGGTTCCCAATCCGCTGCGGGCGGGAAATTTGCGGCGCGGCGAGTCGTTGCTTGCCGGCAAATTCACGGTTGCCGGCCGGATCATCGAGAATGAAGCCAGCGAAGCCCTGGCGCTCGCCCCGCCGACTGCCGATTGGGCAAGCTATATCCATGGCTTTGCGTGGCTGCGCGACCTGGCGGCAATCGAGGGCGGCGAGGCGGAGAGCATGGCTCGCCTTCTCGTCGACAGCTGGGTGCGCATGAACGTCCGCAGCAAGGCGTGGACATTGCCGCTCGCGTCAGCCCGCCTGATTGCCATCCTCAGCGACGCGCCCCTCCTTCTGGGCGGGGCTGACCGCAGCTTCTATACGCGATTTCGTCACATGATCGCCGATCATGTAGCCTATCTGCGCAACGGGGTTTGGCTTGGTCTTGCAAGTTCAAGCCGCGACGAGATTCTGGCGCTTGCCGCCGTCACCCAGGCACACCTCGTCATCGACCCGCTGCCAGCCTCGCTTGCCTATTTCGGCAAAAAGCTCGAGCGCGTGCTTGGCCGCGATCTCTATACCGATGGCGGTCATGTGTCGCGCAACCCGGAAGCAGTGCTGGAGTTGCTGGTTGCCCTCATTCCCCTGCGCGATCTTTATGTGACACGCGAAGTGCCGCCACCAAGCGGGCTGCTGCTGGCGGTCGAGCGCATGCTGCCGATGCTGCGTTTCTTCAGCCATCCCGACGGGGCGCTGGTGATGATGAACGGCATGGGGCCAACCGACAGCGAGACGCTCGCCAATGTACTGGCAAGCGATGATGTGGGGGGGCGCCCGGCGCTCGAAGCGCAGGGATCGGGCTATCAGCGTCTGGAAGCACCGGGCGGTGCCCTCATCCTCGATTGTGGCTTTACGCCATCCGCGCGCAACGCGGCGGAGGCGCATGCCGGCACGCTTGCCTTTGAATTTTCAGCCCAGGGAGAAAGGCTGGTCGTCAATTGCGGCATTCCAGCCTATCAGCGCGCGCCCTGGCGCCATTTCACGCGGCGCACAGCCGCCCATTCGACATTGACCGTCGATGACAGAACCTCAAGCCGGATCATCCGCTTCGCCGGGCGCGAAATTCTTGACGCCGGTCCGACCCATATTCCCGTCGTCAGGGCCAAGGATGGTGAAATCACCATGGTTTCGGCCTCGCATGATGGCTACGCCAAACTCTTCGGCCTCATTCATCAGCGCACCCTGTGGCTGGCGCAGGACGGGCGGCGGCTCGATGGCGAGGACCGGCTGGAGGCGCTGAACGCCTGGTCGGGACGAAACACCCATCCCTTCGCCATCCGCTTTCATCTTCATCCCGATATTCGTCCAAGCCTTGCTGATACGGGTGACACGGCCATTCTTGCCACGCCTGGCGGCAGTTACTGGGCATTCAGGGTGCCTGGCGGGCGGGTGGAAATCGAAGAATCCGCCTTTCTCGGCGAAACGGGCCGCGCGCCGCGCAGTGCCCAGCTGGTTATTCGTGGCGAAAGCGGGCGCGATGTGGCGATCTCATGGTTTTTTGCTCTGCTCAAGGCTGGATCGGCGAGCTAGCTGGCGTCAACCGGGCGCCCGGTTTGCAACCCGATGACAGCGTGTTAGCGACACAGGATTGGTGAAAGAGGTGGTGATGGCTGATGATTTGGTTGCGCTCAGGCGGGCGATCTTATCGGTGTCCGACAAGAATGGCCTGCTGGCATTGGCGCTGGGTCTGTCGCAGCGGGGCGTCGAGCTGGTATCGACCGGGGGCACGCGCCGCGCCCTGATTGAGGGCGGGCTCAGCGTTGCTGATGTGAGTGACCTCACCGGTATGGCTGAAATGATGGATGGACGGGTGAAGACCCTGCACCCGGCGATCCATGGCGGCCTGCTGGCAAGACGCGGGCAGGCCACGCATGAGGCAGCGATGGTGGACCACGCGATCCGCCCCATCGATCTTGCCGTGATTGATCTTTATCCTTTCGAGGCGACGCTGGCACGGGGCGCGGCCTATGACGACATCGTCGAGAATATCGACATAGGCGGACCGGCAATGATCCGCGCCGCAGCCAAAAATCATGATCATGTTGTCGTTTTGACGGATATCGGGGATTACCCGGCGCTGCTTGCGGAAATGGACGCCCATCATGGCGGGACGAGCCGCGCCTTTCGCCGGGAGATGGCCGCCAAGGCCTTTGCCCGCACCGCCCATTACGATGCGCGCATCGGTGAATGGATGCATGCGGTGCTGGGGGTTGCAGAACCTTCGCGTCGCGTTTTCGGCGGGCCGCTGATCCAGAAATTACGCTATGGCGAAAATCCCCACCAGCAGGCAGGCTTCTACCGCACTGGCGAGGTTCGCGCCGGGGTGGCGAGCGCCATCCAGCTCCATGGCAAGGAATTATCCTACAACAACCTCAACGATACGGACGCTGCGTTCGAATGCGTCGCTGAATTCGATGCCGCCAGCACTGCGGCGATTGTCATCGTCAAGCATGCCAATCCGTGCGGCGTGGCGCAGGGCGCTACTTTGGCGGAGGCCTATCAGCGGGCGCTTGCCTGCGATCCGGTCTCGGCGTTTGGCGGCATCATCGCCGCCAACCGCCCGCTCGACGGCGCGGCGGCGAGCGCCATGATCAAGATTTTCACCGAGGTCATCATCGCGCCGGGTGCTGATGAGGAAGCGCGACGCATCATCGCCACCCGCAAGGATCTGCGCCTTCTGATCACCGATGCGCTTCCCGATCCCGCCGCCGCCGGCACAAGTTTCAAATCGGTCGCCGGCGGCATGCTGGTGCAAACGCGAGATCATCTGTCCGCGCAGGCCGATTACCTCAAAGTCGTGACCAGGCGCGCGCCAACAATCAGTGAAACGATCGATCTTGTGTTTGCTGCCCGCGTCGCCAAGCACGTGAAATCGAACGCTATCGTCTATGCAAAGGACGGCGCGACGGTCGGCATCGGCGCGGGGCAAATGAGCCGGGTTGATTCGGCGCTCAGCGCCGTGCGCAAAGCGCGCGATGCGGTGAGCGCGGCAGGTGACGAGGCGTTGTCAACGCGCGGGTCGGTCGCCGCATCCGACGCCTTCTTCCCGTTCGCCGACGGTCTTGATGTTCTCATTCAAGCGGGCGTGACAGCCGTCATCCAGCCTGGTGGATCGATCCGCGACAAAGACGTGATCGCTGCTGCCGATGCCGCCGGGCTTGCCATGGTCTTCACAGGTACCCGTCACTTCCGGCATTGAGCCGGCCCGGTCGTGTCAATTCCCGGCGAGATCCCCCAGCAGACCGGCGGCGACAGCAAGCTTGGCGACCGACAGATCGCCGCCTCCGGCAATGTCGCTCACGGCATTGCGGGTGCGCTCGACCGGCGGGCCGGCACGTTTCGTCCAGTTCGCCATGCCGCCGGATTTCAGCGCCGCTGCCGCGATGCGCCGCGCGGCGGTTGAGAGATCCGACAAAGCGCGATCAAGCGCCAGGCGGCTGTAGTAATCCGGGGTCGCCAGCGTTCCGGCGCGGGCGGCGATCTCACCCAGACGGAAATGGGCGCTGACGGCAAAGAAGGTGCGCGCGGCCGCGTCCAGATCCTTGCGGGTTGCATCGGCAACCAGCACGACGTCGGGCATAAGGGCAAGGTAGGGCAAGGCGGCGAGCCGTGCAGCAAGCACAGGCGGCACGTGATAGCCGACCAGTTCCGCCTTGCGGGAACTGAGCCTGTCGGCATCCGCCTCGGGCAGTATTTTGGCGAGGAAGCCGGCGCCCGCATCAATTGCCTTGCCGAAGCGGTCGATCACAATCGTCAACCCCCTGTCGAGCGCGGCGTTGCGCAGGAACCAGACGATGCGATCGATCATGACACTTTGAATGTCGGCATAAAGGCTGAGCTGCAACTGGCCTGGGATGATCGTGTCGAGACGATCAATGTCGGTGTTAAGAGCCGTGAACTTGAAGGAATCGCGCACCGCGGCGAAGGCTGCGGCGATATCGGCAGCGCTTGCACCTGTCTGGTCGACGATGCGTGGCACCAGCGTTGGCCCTCCGCGATTGATGATCGAGTTCGACAACATGGTGGCGATGATTTCGCGACGCAGCCGGTGACCTTCAATGAAGCTGGCGTAGCGCTGCGTGAGCTCGACGGGAAAATAACGCGCCAGCTCCTTGCCGAGATAGGCGTCATCAGGCACCGGGCTATCCAGCAGACGGTCAAAGAGCGATAATTTGGCATAGGCCAGAAGTACCGCGAGTTCAGGCCGCGTCAGCCCCTTGCCCTGTCTTGCGCGCTCATCGATCACCCAGTCCTGCGGCAGGTATTCAACGGCCCGGTCGAGCCGTCCCTCCTGTTCGAGATTGCGCATCAGGCGGCGGGCAAAACCAAGGTCCTCCGCACCGCGCCGCTCGGCCAGGGAGAGCGCGAGCGATTGCAGGTAGTTGTTGCGCAGCACCAGCGCGCCGACTTCGTCCGTCATGCTGGCTAGCAGCGTGTTGCGGGTCTTCTCGGTCAATTTGCCCGCACGCACGACCGCTCCCAGCGCGATCTTGATGTTGACCTCGACGTCGGAGGTGTTGACGCCGGCTGAATTGTCGATGGCGTCGGTGTTGAGCCGGATACCCTGACCTGCCGCCTCGATGCGGGCACGCTGTGTCATGCCGAGATTGGCACCCTCGCCGATCGCCTTGCAGCGCAAGTCAGTTGCAAGGATGCGGATCGCATCATTGGCGCGAT
>JAKFVK010000095.1 GCA_021732205.1 Hyphomicrobiales bacterium
AGTTGCGCGCGCGTCACATCGATGAAACGCTGGGCCGCAATCGCCATCTCGCTGGCGTCGCATTGGCGCAGCAAAATCGCAAATTTATTGCCGGTAAAGCGGCCGATGCTGTCGCGCCCGCGCAGATTGCTGGAGAGCCGCGCCGTCACCGCCTTCAGCGCCTCATCGCCGATGCTGAAGCCAAGGCCGGCATTGATGGTGGACAGATTGTCAACCGAGGCCAGAAGAAGCGCAAAATGACGTTTCTCGCGACGGCTGACGATGATTTCCTGATCAATCAATGACAAAAGCCGGTTCTGATTGAGCGTGCCTGTCAAAGGATCGATTTCGCTGAGAATGCGCAAGGCCTCCTCAGCCTCATGGCGCTCGTCAATGGCGCGCACGACGCCAATCACCCGGGCAGGCTTGCCATCGGCACCGGCAAACCATCGACCGGTTTCTTCCACCCAGCCAGCGTTTGGTGACGCCAGTTTGAGGCGATACTGCATGGTAAACGCCGCACCGTCCGGCCCGGGGCGCGCGGTATCCGCCATGATCACGTCATGGCGCGAGGAGCCATTATCGGCAATCAGGCCGGCAAGTGTACGACCGCTGTCAGGCACAGGCCCCGCGATTGCCGCAAAGAAAGACGGCGCGTTGGCGCTCCATTCCAGGCGATCAGAGGCAATATCCCAACAATAGGCGGCCTCTCCTGCCGCCTTAAGGCTTGCAGCAAGGTCAAGCCCGACGCAATCCGTGCCGTTTAACATTGTTGGCTGGCTCATCCCGGCTTCCCGTACCCCGTTTCCACTGCAGCCGCGATCATGGCGCGAAGCCGTTACGAAACCACAAAGCTCGCCCAGGAAAGCGATGGCTGAACACCATAATCAGGTCATGCGTTTCCACGACCCGGCGGGAAGGTTAATGGCACATTGATTGCAAATCCTGACAGGACAGGCTGATTAGTCCCATTTTGCTACAGGTTTGCTGATGATAACTGCGCCAAACCCTTTACGATCTGTCCCGCAATCCACTCACGTGGAGCGCGGCAGGGTGTCAGCCCGGGGAGAAACGACCGAAAGCGGGCACGCCTTAATCGCTGTCGAACCCCCGATCGCCATCTCGTCCCACCGCCCGGCCCACCGCCATGGCGTGAGCGCGCTGGTAGCGCAACTTTTGGCTACCCGCGATCAACTGCCGCAAACCCGCGACAAGCGCCGCGTCGAGCCGGCACAGGCTGTTGCATTCTATCAGGCGGTCGGCACATTCCTGTCAGCCTCGCCGACGCCACCAGGGCTCGATATTCGCGCCTGATCAATAGCCGAGCGCCATGCCATCCTTGCGCGGGTCCGATCCGCCGATCAGGATACCGCGGGTCCTGTCGACACGGATCACCTGCCCGCCGCCGATGGGCCCAAGCGGCATCTTGATGTCGTGACCACGCAGGGCGAGCCCTTCCAGTGCCTCAGCCGGCAATGAGCGCTCGGCGGTTGTCGAGGCGCCGTCAAAGAAAGCGCGCGGCGCATCAAGCGCTTCCTGCGGATCCATGCCGTAATCGAACATATTGGTCAGGATATGGGCATGGCCGCAGGCCTGGTAGGCGCCACCCATGACGCCGAAGCTTGCTTCAACCTCGCCATTCTTCATCACCATACCGGGGATGATGGTGTGCATCGGGCGCTTTGACGGGGCGATGGCATTGGGGTGGCCGTCGATGACGCGGAAGGATGAGCCGCGGTTTTGCAGCACAAGGCCGGTTTTCTTGGTCGCCCGGCCAACCCCGAAATTGGAAAAAATCGAGCAGATGAACGAAATCGCCATCCCGTCCTGATCGATGATCGACAGATAGACGGTGTGGTTTTCGGGGCGCGGTGGCGGAAACGCCTTGGGTGAAAGCCGGTGATCGCGCGATATAAGACCGGCGAGCTTTTTGCCATAGGCCTTGGAGGTGAGCGCCTTGACGCTGCGGCTCATCGCCGCCGATTCACCGATTTCCTGATCGCGCATCGCATAGCCAAGACGCGTTGCCTCGAGCAGCAGATGGTAACGCTCGGCCGACAGGGGGCCGAAGCCCCGATGGTCGAACTGTTCCAGAATATTGAGAATGACCAGCGCCGTCAGCCCTTGGCCATTGGGGGGAATTTCCGCGACATCATAGCCCTGATAGGGAGCGGTGATCGGTTTCACCACCTCACCCTTATGGGCTGCGAAATCCTCCATGGTCATAAGGCTGCCATGCGCCTGAATGGTCTTGACGATATCCTCGCCGATCTCGCCCTCATACATGGCGCGCGCGCCCTGCTTGGCCAAAAGCCGATAGGTTTTGCCGAGCGCCTTGTTGATGAAGATCTGGCCCGCCTGCGGTGGGCGTCCGCCGGGCAGGTAATGTTTGGCAAAGCCGGCATCGCCGCCAGGTGGCACATGAGTGCGCCAGTCCTGGGCAACGCGCGGCGCGACCGCATGGCCGTTCTCGGCAATCTCGATGGCGCGCTGCAGGGCGCGGTCAAGGCCAAAGCGCCCATGGCGTTTCAGCAACGTATCCCACGCCTCGACCGCGCCAGGGACAGTGACGGCATGAATGTCATGCTCAGGGATCCCCGGACCATAGCCGCGCTCCTTGAACCAGTCGATCTTTGCCGCCTTCGCCGAACGGCCCGAGCCGTTATAACCCTCAAGCGGCTTTCCCGGTTTCGAGACAATAAAGAAACAATCCCCCGCCGGGCTCACCATGTGCGGCTCAAGCACACATAAAAGCGCCACCGCCGCCACCGCCGCATCGGCTGCGGTTCCACCCTCGCGTAAAGTACGTATCGCCGTCTCGCTCGCCAGCGGATGGGACGTCGCGACCATGGCGCGGGTGGCATAGACGGGCGAGCGCCCGGGAAATTGAAAATCGCGCATGGTTCCCCCGATCATTGTTTCTTGTGGCGCAAGCCTGTTCTTTTTCTTGCATATCCGCCGGCGCTCGCCTAGCGCAGGATGAACACGTCCACAGAACCGGGAAGTGCCGATGGCCATGCTTACGCTCAACAAGGCGCAGAAGATCATCAAGCTCGCTTTGGACGAAAGCGCGCGTCTGCAGCTCAAACCCTTATGTGTGGTGGTGTTGGACGAGCGCGGCGCGCTCAAAGCGGCGGCGGCCGCGGATGGCACATCGCTGATGCGCTTCGAGATCGCGTTTGGCAAAGCCTATGGCGCGCTTGGCCTTGGCATGGGCAGCCGGGCGATCCACAAGATGGCGCTTGAGCGACCCCATTTCGTTTCAGCCTATGGTGCGGCAACCCACGGGCGCATGGTGCCGGTGGCGGGCGGCGTGCTGATCCGCAACGCCAAGGGCGCGATCATCGGCGCGGTCGGCATATCGGGCGACACGTCGGATGCCGATGAGGCTTGCGCGCTGGCAGGCATCGCCGGGGTTGGATTGACCGGCGATGGCGGAGCGGCGTGAGCCGCCTCAGACGTCGGATTTCGCCTTCAGGACCTGACGGCCACGATACATGCCGGTCTTGAGGTCGATGTGGTGCGGGCGGCGCATTTCGCCTGAATCCTTGTCCTCGACATAGGTCGGCTGGGCAAGCTTGTCATGCGAGCGACGCATGTTGCGCCGCGACGGCGAGGTTTTTCTCTTGGGAACGGCCACGGCTCAAACTCCGAAAAAAGGCGCGCCCGCTGAGGGCGCCACAAAGGAACGCGGCCTATAGCCGAAAAGGCGGGCGATGGGAAGGGGCACGCGGGTCCGCATACTACCGTCTCGCTGCCTTGAGTGACGAAAAGGTCGGGCGCTCGATTAAGACACGACGCCTACATCCCTATGCTGATCGCCAGCGCGATACCAAGGACGATAAAACCGCCAAAAAGCGACAAGGCAATTGAAAATCCATAATAAAGACAGATGAGTGCCGCAATGATCGTGCCGATCACAAAAGCGCTGGCCAACCGGACAAAGTCGCGCAGAATGCTCTGAATGAAGCCCAAAAAGAGCTCTCTTGGCACGTTTGAGCGGTCCATTATACGCAGTGCTCCCCTTGGCGCGACAATCTGGCCGACGTCCTGACACCTTTTTCTTCTCAACACTACGCAAGCCTGCACAGTATACAATCATTTCGGCAAGGCTATGTCGTGCGGATCAGTCCTCAGCCGCGATGTGCTTATTCAAGTCCACGGTCGCTCTTCCCAGCGCAGCGCCTCTTCGAGGCGGTCATTACCCCAGAAGATCTCGCCGTCCACGACAAAGCTCGGCGCGCCAAAAAGGCCCAGATGGGTCGCCAGATCGGTCTGCGAGCGCAGACGGCTTTTCACCGCATCCGCGCGGGCCGCATCAAGGATCTGCGTGGGGTTGAGGTTCATCGCCGACAAAATGGCGCGCAGCACCTCCAGATCGGCGATGTTGGCGCCTTCGCAGAATTCGGCGGCAAAGACGCGCCGGGAGAAGTCGCCGATCCACCCGGCTTCCTCTCCGGCGAGCGCCACGCGGGCGGCCATCAGCGAATTGGCTGGAAAAGGCTGCGGCTTCACCAGCTTGAGGCCAAGCTCCGCCGACCAGCGCTCCATGTCACGCCACATATACTTGCCCTTGGAGGGGAAAAGATTGAAGGGCGAGGTCGACCAGCCCTGACCGGCGAAGATGGGGCCAAGCAGGAAAGGACGCCAGCGCACCGTCGTGCCGGCTGCCTTGGCAAGGGCATCGATGCGCTGGGCGGCTATATGCGAGTAGGTCGAGGCAAAAT
>JAKFVK010000061.1 GCA_021732205.1 Hyphomicrobiales bacterium
CCCAAGGGCGCCTCGCGTCTGGCGCAGCGCATCGGCCGCGCCAATCACCGGCTGGACGAGCCATCCAAGGCGTTGCTTGTGCCGGCGAACCGCTTCGAGGTGCTGGAATGCCGGGCGGCGGTGGAGGCTGTTGCTGCGGGCTTGCAGGATGCGGCGACGGCGCGCGAGGGCGGGCTTGACGTTCTGGCCCAGCACATCTGGGGTGTTGCCTGTGGCGGACCCTTCCACCCCGATGATCTCTACAAGGAGGTGCGGACGGCAGCACCCTATGCTGCGCTTCCGCGCCAGGACTTCGACCGCCTCGTCGATTTTGTGGCGACCGGTGGCTATGCACTGAAGAGTTATGAGCGCTTTGCCCGGCTCAAAGCACTCCCTGACGGGCGTTTGCGCCTCACGCATCCCCGCCTTGCCCAGCTCTATCGTCTCAATGTCGGCACGATCATCGAGAGCGACACGATCAAGGTGCGCCTTGTCGGCCGGCTGGCGCGGCGTGCCAAGGCTAGCACGTCGGTAGCGCGTGGCGGGCGGGTGCTCGGCAATATCGAGGAATATTTCATCGAGCAGCTGGTCGCCGGCGATACGTTTGTTTTTGCCGGCGAAATCCTGCGTTTCGAAGCCATGGCGGCAGGCGAGGCGCTGGTAACGCGCAGCGCCTCGACTGATGCAAAAATTCCAACCTATGCCGGCGGGCGTTTTCCCCTGTCGACTTCACTTGCTGCGGGCGTGCGCAAACTTGTTGCCGATCCGGGCACATGGTCCGCCCTGCCAGAACCAGTGCAAGAATGGCTCGGGCTGCAGCGCGACAAATCGGTGCTGCCCGGACAGGACGATCTGCTGGTCGAAGTTTTTCCCAGACAGTCCCGCCACTATCTCGTCTGTTATCCGTTTGAAGGCCGACTGGCGCACCAGACGCTTGGCGTCCTGCTGACGCGGCGGCTCGAGCGGGCAGGCGCCCGGCCGCTCGGCTTTGTTGCCAGCGATTATGCACTGGCGATCTGGATGCTGGGGGATGTCGGCGATAAGCTGAGTTCGGGGCGCCTGTCGCTGTCGACACTTTTTGATCAGGACATGCTGGGGGATGATCTCGACGCCTGGCTTGACGAATCAAGTGTGATGCGACGTACCTTCCATCATTGCGCGATGATTTCGGGCCTGGTCGAGCGCCGCCATGTCGGGGAAGAAAAGACTGGGCGGCAGATGTCGATTTCAACCGGCCTCATCTATGATGTGCTGCGCAGTCACCAGCCCGACCACATCCTCCTGAAGGCCGCGCGCGCGGATGCGGCAACCGGGCTCCTCGACATTCACCGGCTTGGCGACATGCTGGCGCGGGTGAGGGAACGGTTCGTGCTTAAAATCCTGCCGCAGGTGTCGCCTTTGGCCGTCCCGATCCTGCTTGATATCGGACGCGAAAGCGTTGCGGGCGTCTCCGCCGCTGATGTTCTCGGGCAGGCCGCCGCCCGACTTGTCGAGGATGCCACGAGGTGACGTCGCCTGCGCCGCTGCGAGAGGCAATCACCGGAGGCGACCTGCCAGCGATGCTTGCCGGGCGATCGTTCCTGGTGGTGGCGGAAGGCGGGCTGTTTGATGTTACTGAGGCCTCTCTGATCGTTGCCGATCTCCATCTTGAGAAAGGCTCATCACTGGCGCGCCACGGGCGTCTGGTGCCGCCCTATGACAGCGGAGCGACGCTGGCGGTTCTGGCTCGCATGATCACACGCCTCATGCCCAGGCGTGTTGTCTGCCTAGGCGACAGTTTTCACGATGGCGAGGGCGCGAGCCGGCTTGGCGGGGAGGAGCGGCGCCAGCTTGCCCACCTGCAATCAGGCCGTGACTGGCTGTGGGTGTCCGGCAATCACGACCCGCAGCCGCCAGCCGGGGTTGGCGGGGATTTCGTTACGCAATCAGCTCTCGGACCGATCACGCTGCGCCATGAGCCGATGGCGGGGCGCGCGGTCTTCGAGATTGCCGGTCATCTCCATCCCGCCGCCCGCCTGCGCACGCGTGCCGGTACGCTGAAACGGCGCTGCGTGGCCAGTGACGGCCATCGCGCGGTCCTGCCGGCGCTCGGCGCCTATGCCGGCGGGCTTGATCTCGGGCACAAGGCGTTTGCCGGGCTGTTCGACGAAAAGAAGCTGATCGCCTATATGCTCGATGGCGGCAGCATCTATCCGGTCGCACTCGGGCGCACGCGCCGCGCCGTGGCCATCTAGCCGCCTGACCTCAGTTGCGCCGGAAGACGATACCGGCCATCCAGCCCATGGCAATCGCCAGCACAACCGATGCCAGCCCGTACAGCAGTGGCTGCTCGCGAGAGGCGCGGAAAACGGAGGCCTCGAACCCTTCCTTGACGAGGTCAATGGAGGCCTCGCCGCGCGCCACTATCGCGCCCTGTGACAAGAGCAACACGTCGATTTTGTACGAACCGACAGGAGTGTTCGCCGGCAGCGGAAAACTGGCGCGCAACACCGTGTCATTGATGAAGGCGACACCCTGATCATTCTCGACATAAAGCCCGTCTGTGCGTTTTGCTGCAACGAACGCGTCGCGGAACGCCTTGTCGTCCACATCGCCCGGCAGCCGCCCGCGAGTCGACAGCCTGAGAAAATCAAGACCGATGTTGTGCTCAGCGCGCAGATCATCGCCCGCAATATCGGCAAAGGGCCGATTGGCAATGGCGGCAAAATAGGTCGGCGCACCCACATAGGTGCGCGACGGACCATTGACCCACAGGCCGGCCCAACGCACTTTTCTGCGCGTCACCTGCGTGCGTTCCGGGCCGCGGATCAGCGCCACCGCATCATAGGCGCCGCTGCGCGAGATGCTCTGGCCATCGCGCTCAACTACGGTGATCGCCACCACACGTGTTCCTGAAAAACTCGACGTGATGCCGATGCGCTCCGCCGCAAGGACGACGACAAGCTTCTCGGCACGGGCTGGCACAACGAGGCCAGCAAGAGACAGGTTGGCAAGCAGCACGCCCAGCAGCAGCAACCGCCCGGGCGCGCTCATGACCAGACATCCGGGATAGAAATCGAATAGAGACGCTCGGGAATAGCGACGAACTCGTAGAAGAAGCGGCCGGCTACCGCCAGGATGAGGAGAGCAAGGAGCGCTCGCAATTCCTCGCCCTTCATCTGCTGGCCAACGGAGGCGCCATATTGCGCACCGACCACGCCGCCGATCATCAGCAGAAGGGAGAGGACGATATCGACGGTCAGGTTAGTGGTTGCATGCAGCAGGGACGCCGCCGACATGGTGATCACGGTGTAGAACAGGGACACGCCAATGGCGACGGTGGTTGGCACGCGGAAGAGGTAGATAAGGGCTGGAACGGTGAGAAAACCGCCGCCGACCCCGAGCACCGAGCCAATCATGCCGATTGCCGCGCCCAGGGCGATGATCGGCAGAACGCTCATATAGAGCTTGGATTTGTGGAAACGCATCTTGAAGGGCAGGCCGTGAGCCCAGCCATGGTCGCCTCCCTTGCGCAAGGCTGGGGGGGGCGCGCCGGACAGCTTGGCGCGCATCGTCCCGACCGCTTCCTTCAGCATGAGGATACCGATGCCACCCAGCAGGATGACGTAGGCAATGCCAATGGCAAAATCGAGCTGGCCAACGCGGCGCAGCAGGGAAAACAGCCAGACGCCCAACAATGAGCCGGCAACGCCGCCCGACACCAGAACAGCGCCCAGACGATAATCGATCAGCGAGCGGCGGGCATAGGCAAGGGCGCCGGAAAAGGCGGTTGCGGCGATCTGGCTGGCTTCGGACGCCACGACAACAGCCGGCGAAATCCCGGAGAAGATGAGCAGAGGGGTCAACAGAAATCCCCCTCCGACCCCGAAGAGGCCGGAGATAAACCCAACCGCCGTACCGATGCCGAGGATGAGAAACAAATTCACCGTCAGCTCGGCAATGGGCAGATAGACCGTCAAGCCGCCACCTTTTTATCGCCCGCGTACAGCCTGGATGCTTAGACCGAGTTGAGCGTCTGCAACACCCAAATTCCCATATGATCAGACTTTTCTTTTCATTTATGGTGGCAAAACTGAACGTCGGATGATCAGGTAGCAGGGCAGGCATGGCGGGTGCTCGTTGCCGGGCGTACAAATTCGCTTAACGAGCGAGGGCAAGTTGTCTACAAGCCGCCTATGGCAAGCGACGGTGACAATGCGGAGGAGTTGACGCGCGGCGAGGTTGCACAACGTCGTCGCGCCGAACGCCAGGCAGCGGCGTTACGCGCCAATCTTTTCCGCCGCAAGGCGCAGTCGCGCGCGCGCCACGAATCCGTCACAAGCGTCACGCAAAGCGCTGATGCGGCTAACGGACCAGACACACCGGCGCCCGTATCACAAGCTGACGAAGGATAACGCCATGGAAAGCATCAGGATCACCGGCGGCGAGCGCCTGAACGGGCGTATCGCCATTTCCGGGGCCAAGAATGCCGCGTTACCGCTGATGATCGCGAGCCTGCTGACAGCTGAGGAGCTGGTGCTCGACAATGTGCCGCGGCTGGCGGATGTGGCGCTGCTGAAGCGCATTCTGGGCAATCATGGCGTCGATGTCACGGTCAGCGGCAAACGCTCGGGTCAGGCTGATTTCAGCGGCGAGACGGTGCGGCTGGCCGCGCCCGTCATTGTTGATACAACCGCCCCTTACGATCTGGTGTCGCGAATGCGCGCCAGCTTCT
>JAKFVK010000097.1 GCA_021732205.1 Hyphomicrobiales bacterium
GCGGCTTGGCACTGATCAGCTCGGCAATCTGCCCCTGGCGCACCAGGGCTGGCGAGCGGGCGCCCGATGAGGCATCGGCAAACAGCAACTGGACATCGCGGGCGCGCACATCGCGGCTATTCACACGATAGCTTGACCCGCCGTCGCGCTCGATACGCCGCGAGACTTCGAGGTGATCGGCGTCGTTGAAGGCTGACGGCGCGGTGCGGGAGGTATTGTCGAGATAAAGCGTGACTTCAGCGCTGTTGCGCGAGGGACGCGTGGTGGTACCGGCAAAGATCACCTCGTCCATGCCACCCGCGCGCATGCTCTTGGTGGAGCTTTCTCCCATCACCCAGCGCAATGCTTCCGTGAGGTTCGACTTGCCGCAGCCATTGGGGCCGACGATTCCCGTCAACCCCTGCTCGATCAGGACATCGGTCGGCTCCACGAAGGATTTGAAGCCAGCCAGACGCAGTTTAGTGAATTTCATCGACGCACTCCACTCCCGTCAGGTGCGTCGCAAACAGGTCGGTCAGCCGGCAACCATGGGTCCGACGATCTTGTCCAGTTCGTCAAAACTCAAGGCGCCGCGATAGACCTGCCCGTTGATAAACAGCGTCGGTGTCGAACTTACCCCGAATCGCCGCGATGCACGATCACGTTCAGCATTCACTCCATCGAGGAGCGACTGATTGCGCAAGCAGGCTTCGAAGGATTCCTGTGTGAAACCGGTCTGGCGGGCAATCTGCAGGAGGGCTGCGACCGGATCATTGGCGGCTGCCCAGTTGCGCTGCAGACGATATAGCACGTCAATCATCGGAAAATAGCGGTCGCCAGGGGCGCAGCGGGCAAGAATTGACGCGCCCGCAGCCAGCGGGTCGAGCGGAAACTCACGAAAAATAAGCTTCACCAGGCCGGTATCGATATATTTTTCCTTCAATTTCGGTAGGGTTTCGGTATGAAACGCGGCGCAGTGCGGGCAGGTCATCGAGGCGTATTCGATGATTGTCACCTTGGCGGTTTCAGCCCCAAGCACCTTATCCCCCAGGGGGCCGGGCTTGTTCAATTCCGCCGCATCGATGCCGGCAGCATGCGCGCTGCGCACCACATCGAGGCGCCCATCGGCGACTCTCATATCCGCGCCTCCTGCGAGCGCGAGCCCGCTGGCGGCCAAAACCATATTGCGACGGGTGACTGTCACGTCATCGTTCTCCTCATGAACGCGTTCAGAAAGCCAAAATCAGAGCACCGGCTGACGAAATCGCTCTATTTTAAGAAAAGGAAGGTCGTTTTGCACCCGCTCTCACCAGACTGCGATCAGGCGCTCAGTTAACCTCGACTATAAACAAGACATCTCCCCTGCCAAATCAATTTGACAGGCAAGATGATCACGAACACGGCTTTAATCTATTGAAATCACTTGCAGCCCCTCACGTCAAGAGCGCTGTGGTCGGGACGCGACGCCTGCCGCCAGACGTCCAAGAGCCCGGCGCAGATCGTCGTCTTCAAGCGAATCGAGGCCAGAAACCATGTAGGGAGGAGCCTGCGGAGGGATGGGTGGAATGGCGGGGGCGGGCTTGCGGTCAACGGGGCCCTGGCGGATCGACACCCGGGTGACGGCCTGCCAGCCAAACAGAAGATTGACTCGCTCGATCAGGACCGGAGCTGCAAATTGCAGGTCAAGCGCCAGCGCGCTTTCACAGGCGATCACCAATGTAGCGCCGAGGCGGCGCGGTGGCAGATCACTTCCATCGGGCGTGTCACTGCGCCGTGGCCATTGGATACGCAGGGGCCGGGTGGCGCGCGCCAGTTCGGGGCCCGCCAGTTCACGCCAGCGCAAGATGATCTGCGCCGTCGCCAGCCCATGCTTTTCAGCCAGCGGCGCCATCACCTCGCCAGCCAGATCGGCAAGCGAACGGCTGGCTGGTTTCCAGCGCATCGCCTGTTTCTTTTGCTCGGATGAATCGCTTTTTCCCGCCACCTGGGCATTTTGCGCTTTTTACAGCGCGAGGCAAATCAGGCAGCGTGCAATCTCCAGCCAGGTGTCGACGAACAGGATGATGATGCAACAGGCGGCAATGAGCGATGATCAGGAGCGCCGTCGCCGGCACGCATCCATGTCCTTGCTTGCCTGGTATGACCGCCATCGGCGTGTCCTGCCATGGCGGGCGCCAGCGCATGACATTGCCGATCCCTACCGGGTGTGGCTGTCGGAAATCATGCTGCAGCAGACAGTCGTCAAGGCGGTTATTCCCTATTTCGACAGCTTCACCCGGCGCTGGCCCACCCTTGCCGATCTGGCGGCCGCGCCGGAAGACGAGGTGATGGCGGCATGGGCGGGGCTTGGCTATTACAGCCGCGCCCGCAAGCTGATCGCCTGCGCCAAAGAGGTCATGGAGCGGTTTGACGGGCGGTTCCCCGATGATGAAGCCGCATTGCTGGCGCTGCCGGGCATCGGCCCTTATACGGCAGCGGCGATCACCGCCATCGCCTTCGGGCGGCGCGCTGTGGTGGTCGATGGCAATGTCGAGCGGGTGATCGCCCGGCTGTTTCGGATCACCACGCCCCTGCCGGCGGCGAAACGGGAGATCCGCCAGCGCGCCGCTGAGCTGGCGCCCGCCAGGCGACCCGGCGATTATGCCCAAGGCATGATGGATCTTGGCGCCACCATCTGCACGCCGCGACGACCGGCCTGCGACCGATGCCCGCTGATGGCGATGTGCGAGGGAGGACAAGCAGGCGATGCGGACGATTTCCCCCTCAAGACACCGAAGCGGGCCAAGCCACAACGGCGCGGCCTGGTTTATGTGGCGTTCAGGGGCGCAGATGTGCTCCTCACGCGCCGGCCGCCGCGCGGGCTGCTTGGCGGCATGGTTGCTTTTCCAAGCACGCCGTGGGGCCAGGCTGCTTCTGGCGACGCTCAACCCATGGCTGGGCTTGCGCCCGTTGCGCGCGGCAAGTGGCACGAGGTTGCGGGTGACGTGACCCACGTCTTTACCCATTTCACCCTGTCGCTCACCATCTGGATCGCGCAGGTTGACGGCGATACCATCGCTCCTGCGGATATGTGGTGGTCGCCGGCCTCGCAGCTTGAAGAGGCTGGATTGCCAACCCTCATGCAAAAGGTGGCGCGCCACCCGCAACTCGTCTCGTGGCTGCGTCGTCAATCTGTTACGTAAGCTCTTTAGCCAGATTCCCGCCACGAACCGCACGGAGGATGATCAGATGACAAAGCGCCTTTTACTCGCGGCCATGATGGCGGCTTTGCTGGCTGACGCGGCGCCGGCAGTTGAGGTTGGCAGCAAGGACGCCTTCGATTTCATCGCCTTCGGCGACATGCCCTATTCGCTCCCGGATGATTACCCGGCGTTCGAAAAGGTGCTGGCGCGGATCAACGCCGTGAAACCAAAATTAGCGATCAATATCGGCGATATCAAATCAGGCTCATCACCCTGCACGGATGAGAACATCCTCAAAATCCGCGATTATTTCGAAACCCTCGAAGTGCCGCTCCTCTATTCGATCGGCGACAATGAATGGACCGACTGCCACCGCGAGCGGGCCGGCAAATTCGACCCGCTGGAGCGTCTGGCGCGGCTGCGCGAATGGTTCTTTGCCAGCGACAAATCGCTTGGCAGGAACAAGGTGACGCTGGTGCGCCAGGCCGACGCCATGCCGGAATTCAAGACCTATGTGGAGAATACGCGCTACGAACTCAACCGCGTTGTTTTCGTGCAACCGCATATTCCCGGCTCAAACAATGGTTTCGAGGCACAGAACCCCAAGACGGCGCTGGAATATTTTGACCGCGACAAGGCAAATATCGCTTGGATCAAGGCAGGCTTCGAGCGTGCCAAAGAGATCAATGCGGCGGGTGTCGTCATCTCGTTTCAGGCCAATCTGTGGGATATTCGCCAGACTTTCCCAACAATTCCGCCCGCCTCAGCTTTTCTGCATTCGATCAGGGCGATCGAGCGTGGCGCGCTCGATTTTGGCAAGCCGGTGCTGGTCATTCATGGCGATGAGCATGAATTCCTGGTCACGCCGTTTCTCGACACGTCATTGAAGTCGGTTCCCCGCGTCACCCGCCTGCAGGTGATGGGCGAGAAGACCATGGGCGGTGTGCGTGTCATCGTCGATCCCAACGATCCGGACGTCTTTGTCGGGTTCAACCCCTTCTACATCGACAACGGCAAGAAGAAGTAAGCTTTAGTGCGATCAGGCGGCAGCGGCGCGCCTGATCTCGCCGCGAATATCGTCAATCGGACACAGTGTGCCGGCGCGGCTCACATGCCAGAACGTCCAGCCATTGCAGGCGGCGGCTCCCTGCACATGGGCGCCGACGCGGTGAATGGAGCCGGTGAACCCGTCCACCGTCAGATTGCCATCGGCCTTGACGAGGGCGTGGTGGCGCCCCTTGGCGTCGCTGAGCCTGGTGCCGGGGGCGATCAGCCCGGCTTCCACCAGGCTGGCGAAAGCGATGCGCGGCTCGTCGCGTTTGGCGATGGCTGGCTCCAGCGCTTCGGCCGGCGCGGCCGCGACAGCGGCAAGGCGCGCGGCTGCGACCTCGGCATAGGCCGGATCGCGCTCAAGGCCGATGAAATGGCGCCCGAGACGCTTGGCGACAGCGCCCGTCGTGCCTGAGCCGAAGAAGGGATCAAGCACCACATCACCGGGCTTGCTGGCAATCG
>JAKFVK010000181.1 GCA_021732205.1 Hyphomicrobiales bacterium
CCAAATTTCAACAACAGCACGATCTGACCGATGCCCAGGTTGCGCAGGGCAGTCTCTATGACGACGTCATCGCGGCGGGGCGACGCCCGGTCTTTGTTCGAACCACCCGACAGGATCGACGCGTGAGAGCGGAAGCGGGCGTTGCTGCAGATCTGCCGGGCGCCGCGCTGGAGAGCGGCGAAACGAGCGCAGATCGGCCTGTGCCGACCCTGTCGCGTCACGCCCTTGGTGACGAGAACGCGCTCAACGCCAGTAATTTCGAGGCTTTGCTTGAGGATGGCCGCTGGCTCAACGTCAGCGAGCGGCGGACGCGTGATGGCGGATTTGTTTCGGTCGCAACCGACATCACCGCCCTCAAGCGCAACGAGGAAACACTGACACAGAGCGACCGACGCCTGCGAAAAATGGTCGTTGATCTGACAGTTTCACGGCAGGCGCTGGAAATGCAATCGCGCAGCCTGAGCGAAGTGGCGGAAAAATACGCCAACGAAAAGCGCCGCGCCGATGATGCCAAGCGCAAGGCCGAGGCCGCGAACCTGGCAAAATCCGATTTTCTTGCCAACATCAGTCACGAGCTGCGTACGCCGCTTAACGCCATCATCGGCTTCTCGGAAATCATGCGCCACGCCATGTTCGGGCCGCTGGGCTCGCAGCGCTATATCGACTACACGCGCGACATTCATAACTCCGGCCAATACCTGATGGATGTCATCAACGATATCCTCGACATGGCGAAGCTCGAATCGGGGTGTCGCACGATCAATTGGGAAGAGGTCGACATCGACGAACTGCTCGCCGATGTCGCCCGCGTCATCGGGGTCAAGGCACAAGAGGATTCAATTGCACTCCACGTGCCGGCGCCGACGCATTATCGCATTATCGCCGACCAGCGCGCGCTGAAACAGATCCTGCTCAACCTGTTGTCCAACGCCGTTAAATTTACGCCGCCGCGCGGTAATGTCGAAATACTCGCAAAAACGAGCAATGGGCGTCTGCTTATTTCTATTCGCGATGATGGCATCGGCATTCCCAAGGATAAAATCGACAAGCTGGGGCAACCCTTCGTCCAGGTGGAAAATCAATACACCAAATTCCACAAGGGATCGGGACTTGGCCTGGCAATCTCGCGATCGCTGGCGACCATGCAAGGCGGAGACCTGACCATCTTGTCCATGCCCGGCGAAGGGACCACCGTCACGGTCAGCCTGCCGCTGCGAAAGACAGACAAAACCGACTGTTAAGTGTGTCCAGGCTGGCCGTAGGCGCGAGCGCCCCACTGACGGGCGAGGACACCGCGCACCGCCTGTGCATGAGTTTCGAGAGCACGTGCCACAGCCGGCATATCGCTCAGCCCGCTTGTTTCAACCAGCAGAGCGCTCAGTGCGGGTGAGGCATCAGCCAGGCTGACACCAGGCTCAAGGCACAGGCGCGACAATTGCAGGAGATATGTGAAGAAGCGCCATGCTGACGACAGTTTTTCAGCATCATCGGGAGCGATCAACGCGGCGCTCGCGGCTTGACCGAAAAGAGTGTCGCCAAAATTGCCGGCCAGATCGCGATGGTCCGCCGCATGCCGTAAAACCAGATACTGGCTGAAGAAATCAATATCCGTCAGACCGCCCAGGCGTTGGCGGATATCCCACAGGTCGCGTGGCGGCTTTTCCTTCAGCAGCAGCATGCGCATATCGACAACATCGCGGGCCATCTGCTCGGGGCTCTGAGGCTGGAGGAGGATACGGGTCAGTATCGCGCCGAGCCGCTCGCCGAAGGCGGGATCGTTCGTCGACACAATGCGGGCCCTGGTCAGCGCCATGCGCTCCCACGTCCACGCTTCGCCGGCGTGATATTCACGAAAGGCGCGCAGGCTGCTGGCGAGCGGCCCCTTATTGCCCGACGGGCGCAGGCGAAAATCAACCGCATAGGCAATACCTTCAGCCGTCGGGGCTGACAGGGCTGCCACCAGCCGCTGCGTCAGACGGGTATAATACTCGGCGGCATAGAGGCTTTTGCGGCCATTGGATGGAGCATCGTGATCATCTTCGTAGATGAGCAGGAGATCGACGTCCGAGGTCGCAGTCATTTCCCGCGATCCCAGCCGCCCCAGTGCAATGATGGCGTGCGCCGGCACAGGCGTCATGCCGTAGCGCTCGACATGCTCCGCGAGGACACGGTTATGGAGCGCTTCGATGATGACGTCGGCAATACGGCTATAGGCCTTTCCCGCAGCAAGCGGGGAGAGACGACGCGCGACGATATAAGTGCCGACCAGAAATATCATTTCCTGGGTCGTACGCCGCGCCTGATCAAGCGCCTCGCCATAGTCGACATCATGACCAAGCCCGCGCTGGACCTGGCTTGCGAGTTCGGCGAGCGGATCGCCACTCTCGCCCTGCAGGCTATCGATCAGGCCATCGATCAATCGCGGACGCCGCGCCAGATCCTGCGACAGGCGGGGCGCGGTTGACAAAATGCGGGTGATCAGATCGAGCAAACCGGGATTGGAGCGCAACAGCGAAAAAAACTGCACGCCATAAGGCAGCTGCGACAAAAAGCGATCAAAGGCCACCAATGTCGCCTCCGGCTCGCCCCCCGCGCTAATCGCTTCGAGGAGACGCGGGGTGATTTCAGCCAGCCGCGCGCGCGCCGGCGTCGAGCGGGTGGCCGGATATCGCCCGCGCTGCCAGCCCTGGATGATGTCAGCGATGCGGTCGGGATCCTCAAAGCCGATTTCGCCGAGTGCTCTGCGTACGTCGACATTTCCAACACCGGATGAGAAGTCAACATGCTGCAGCGCCGAGGCGGTCTTCGGCTTGTCCTCGAAGAGTACACTGTAATGACCTCTTACGCAGGCCACCGTATCGCGGACCACCCGTGCAAGGTTCTTTGCGGCCTTGAACCCGGCAAACCGCGCGAAAGCTTCGAGCGCGGCTGGCTCGTCAGGCAGGCGGTGCGTCTGCGCGTCGTCAACCATCTGCAGGCGATGCTCGAGGCGCCGCAACTCGCCATAAGCAACGGTCAGATCGCGGCGTGTGCTGGCGCTGATCCACTGGCGCTTTTCAAGAGCCGCCATAACGTCCAGCGTCGGTGTCTGGCGCAATGTCTGATCGCGCCCGCCGCCGATCAGCTGTTGTGTCTGTACAAAAAATTCAATCTCCCGGATGCCACCAGCACCGAGCTTGAGATCGCGGCCTGCAATATCAGCCCCGGTCAGCTCCTTGGCTTCTTCGATCATGCGCTTCATCGCATGGATTTCGGCGATCGCCGCGTAGTCGAGATATTTGCGCCAGATAAAAGGAGCAACATCGCTGAGGAACAGATCGGCTGCCTCGCGATCGCCAGCAATCGGCCTGGCCTTGATATAAGCGGCCCGCTCCCAGTTCTGACCGATCGACTCGTAATAGTTGCGTGCCAGCCCTGTCGAGATCGCCAGAGGATATGTGCCTGGATCGGGGCGCAATCTGAGATCGACGCGAAAGACAAATCCGTCGTGATCACGATGTGACAGGATACGGGAAAGCTGTTGGGTCAGCCGGACAAAAAAAGCCTGATGCTCATCGGGCCGGCGCAACGCGACCTTGTCCTGCTCGTAGAAGGCGATGAGATCGATATCGGAAGAATAATTGAGTTCGCCCGCGCCCAGCTTTCCCATCGCCAGCAGGAAATATCCGCAATCTTTCTGCGGCCGCGCGAGCGAAGGAAGCTGGATGTCACCCCTGTCTGCCGCACGGCGCAGCAGGATATCAAGAACAGCGTTCACAGCGTGCTCGGCAAAGTCGCTGAGACGGGCAATAACGGTCGCCACGTTCCACACGCCGCCGAGATCGGCGAGTGCAATCAGCAGGGCCTGTTCCTGCCGCATCAAGCGAAGATCTTGCATGAGGGCCTGATCGTCGGGCGCTGTTTTGCCAAGCGCCGACAACGCAGTGATCAACCGGTCGAAACTGTGCTCGGGCGTATCGCCAAGGAGGCGCAGAAAGCGGGGCACATCGCGTGAAACGATATCAAACAGAAAGGGGGAACCGGCAAAGACACCGGCAATGAACGCTGAGAGTTGTTCGTTGTCCGCCAGAAGCCCGCCAAGTTTCGTCTGCTCGTCCGTGTTGAGCGTTTTTGTCCAGGCGTGGAAACGCTTGCGGGCGGCGGCGTTCGCCACCGGCGCTGCGTCCAGAGCAATGGCGTTGGCCAGAACACTCATGCCGGCGCCGCCAGTGGCATGGTGATGACCACACGCAATCCCGGCTGGTTATCTTCCAGAAGGAGGCTGCCATGATGCAGGCGTGTGACAGCCAGAACCAGTGACAATCCCAGGCCCGTGCCGGGCTGCGAGCGGCTCTTTTCCAACCGGACGAAACGTTCGAGAACACGGCTGTGATCAGCCTCGAGGATGCCCGGCCCGCGATCAGAAACGCTCAGTCTGGCCTGACCATCGACCAGCGCCAGCGAGATGGTGATGGTCGGCGGCGGCGGGCCGGCGGTCGGCGTGCTGAACTTGATGGCATTATCAATCAGATTCGAGAGAGCGCGCGCCAGCAACTCGCGATTGCCGCGTATCACCGCACTGCCTGGCGCCTCGATCATCAGTTGAAATCCCGCCTCTTCCGCCACGACTTCATAAAGATCGCCAATCCCGTTGACGACGTCACGAAGAT
>JAKFVK010000286.1 GCA_021732205.1 Hyphomicrobiales bacterium
AATTGCGCGCCGAGATGCAGGCGATCATGCAGGCTGATTGCGCTGTCTACCGCACCGGCGAAACGCTGGCGGCCGGCAACAGCAAGATCCACAAGGTCTGGTCGGGCGCTGATGACATTCGCACCACCGACCGCTCGCTCATCTGGAATTCCGATCTCATCGAGACGCTCGAATTCGACAATCTCATCGCCCAGGCGGTAGTGACGCTCGAATCAGCCGTCAACCGTACCGAGAGCCGTGGCGCGCATGCGCGTGAGGATTATGCCGAGCGCGATGACAAGAACTGGATGAAACACACTTTGTGCTGGGCTGACGACAGGACAAAGAAAGTCGCCATCGATTATCGCCCCGTCCACACTTACACGATGTCAAACGACATCGAATATATCGCGCCAAAGGCGCGCGTGTATTGAGGATTGATTTAAAGGAGTGGCAGTAGTGGCAACACGTGCAGCTCTTGGCCATAATCGGCAGCGTGGAGGACGCATGTACGCGATTATCTTTGGTCTCGACACCGACACGCTGAAGCAGATCTATCCGAATACATCGTGGAACAACGCGTATTCAGACGTTCGTACTTATCTGACATCACGAGGGTTTGAGTGGGTGCAGGGCAGCGGTTACTTCGGAGACGACAGCGTCGATGCGGTCCGCTGCGTCCGCGTCGTACAGCGCCTTGCTAAACGCTTTCCCTGGTTTACGGCCTCAGTCCGGGACATCCGCATGCTGCGGATTGAGGAAAACAACGATCTTATGACTGCCTTGGTAGATCAGGACGACGATTGAAATGGCTGAATTCACCCTCCCCCGCAATTCCCGTGTCGTTGCCGGCAAGACCTGGCCGAAGCCGGCCAACGCCACCCGCACCACCGAATTCCGCATCTACCGCTACGATCCGGACGGGGAATCAAATCCGCGGCTCGACACCTATTTGGTCGATCGCGATGATTGCGGGCCGATGGTGCTGGACGCCCTTATCTGGATCAAGAACAAGATTGATCCGGGCCTCACCTTCCGCCGCTCGTGTCGTGAGGGTATTTGTGGCTCCTGCGCCATGAATATCGGTGGCGCCAACACGCTCGCCTGTACGCGCGGCATGGACGAGGTGAAAGCCCCCATCACCATCTACCCGCTGCCCCACATGCCGGTGATCAAGGATCTGGTGCCGGACCTCTCCAATTTCTATGCCCAGCACGCCTCCATCGAACCCTGGCTTCATACTGTTTCGCCGGAGCCTGAAAAGGAATGGCTGCAATCGCGCCAGGAGCGCGAGAAGCTTGACGGGCTTTACGAGTGCATCCTGTGTGCCTGCTGTTCCACCTCCTGCCCGAGCTATTGGTGGAATGGCGACCGCTATCTCGGCCCAGCCGTCCTGCTGCAGGCCTATCGCTGGCTGATCGACAGCCGCGATGAAGCGACCGGCGAGCGCCTCGATAATCTTGAGGATCCCTTCCGCCTCTATCGCTGCCACACCATCATGAACTGCGCCCAGGCCTGCCCCAAGGGGCTCAATCCGGCCAAGGCGATTGCCGAGATCAAGAAGATGATGGTGGAGCGGCGGGTCTAGCCCGCCGCCTTGATGAGCCGCAATTCCTCGTCGAGCATCGCCTTGGCAATTCCCACGCTGCCGCTGATCGCCTCGCGCATGAGGGACATCGGCGTTGGCATGGATGAGGGAATGGTGCCAACCGCCTCGTCCTGATCGAAGACGATTTTGCCGCCGAATTTCTTGCACAGGCCACGCATCGCCGAATTGCTGGTCAGGCAGTGAAAGGTGACATCGCTCACCGAGCGATTGCGCGCGGCATCGATAATCCGCTTGAAAAGCTCAGTGCCGATCCCATGCTCCTGATAAGACGCCTCGACACTGAACGCGGCCTCCGCCTGCGCTGGCCATGACGGGTGGATGAGATGCAGTTCCGCCACCGCCCGCAAAGTGCCAGCGTCGAAATACCCGTAAAAGACGGTCAGTGTCTTGATCGAGCGCTCGGCGTAACCTTGGAGAAAACTGTTTGAAACGAAACCCTGGAAACGTTTTCTGCGGCTGTCGCTATCTAGTCTGAGCAAATGAGCGGCGAACGCCTCACGATCAGCAGGCCACAGGCGCCTGATGGCGCCACGTCCAATAAAACTACCCGGCATTGCAAACTCCTCACGATATCCTCGTGTCGATCTGAACCCGTGGCGATTCCCCTGACGTCATATTGTGCTTCACCGCATGAACGGCAAGTGAAATATTTGTGCAGCGCAACATAACAATGACATTAATCCTATGACCAAGATCATCCGGCAAATACGCGCATTTCCTCAGCCTAGACGGCAGAAAATGATCATTTTCGTTCATTTGAGGTAAATTGCGGCAATTGTGCCGTCCCGTTCATTCCAAAACAGTGCCACCAGCAAATGGACCAGGCAACCGCACCGGCATCCCCGGCCGCCCCATCATCGTGAACCGACCGGGGCGCTGGCGATCTCGGTCATCCGCTGCTTGCGCGCACGGACCCCTGATGGAGACACCCCTATCGCAAGTGCCCCAACGCTATGTCGGCGGCGCAATCCTTCTTGCCCTGGCGCCAAAAGCGAGGTTGAAACTTGGGCCTGAACCATCGACAATTGAATCATAAGAAACCCGAAACAGGAAACACCCATGCGCACCGTCGGCCATTTCATTGGCGGCAAACATGTTGCCGGCACCTCGAACCGCTACGCTGAGATTTTCCAACCGATGACAGGCGATGTCATCGGCAAGGTCGCGCTGGCATCAAAGGCCGAGCTTGCCGCTGCAGTGACGAACGCCGCTGAGGCACAGAAGGGATGGGCTGCCACCAACCCGCAGCGTCGTGCCCGCGTGCTGATGAAATTCCTCGATCTCGTCGCCCGCAACAATGACGAACTGGCCGAGTTGCTCGCGCGCGAGCATGGCAAGACCATTCCTGATGCCAGAGGCGACATCCAGCGTGGCGTCGAAGTGGTGGAATTTGCCATCGGCATTCCGCATCTGATGAAGGGGGAATATACGGAAGGGGCCGGCCCCGGCATTGATATTTATTCCATGCGCCAACCCCTGGGCGTGGTGGCTGGTATAACACCCTTCAACTTTCCGGCCATGATCCCGATGTGGAAATTCGCTCCGGCGCTGGCCTGTGGCAATGCCTTCATCCTGAAGCCGTCCGAGCGCGATCCCGGCGTGCCGATGCGCCTTGCAGAATTGTTGATCGATGCCGGCCTGCCACCAGGTGTGCTGAACGTCGTGAACGGCGACAAGGAAGCGGTCGACGCCATCCTCGATCATCCCGAGATCAGGGCGGTAGGCTTCGTCGGTTCAACCATGATCGCCGAATATATCTACTCCCGCGCCAGCGCCACGGGTAAGCGCGTCCAGTGCTTCGGCGGCGCCAAGAACCACATGATCGTCATGCCGGATGCGGATATGGATCAGGCAGCCGATGCGCTGATTGGCGCCGGCTACGGGTCTGCCGGCGAGCGTTGCATGGCCATCTCGGTCGCCGTGCCGGTCGGCCAGAAGGCGGCCGACGAATTGATGCGCCGCCTGGTGCCGCGCGTCGAAAGTCTGAAAATCGGCCCATCGACCGACCCCTCCGCCGATCTTGGACCACTCGTCACCAAGGCCCATCTCGACAAGGTGAAGGCCTATGTCGATCTGGGAGTGAAAGAGGGCGCGCGGCTTGCCGTCGATGGCCGTGATTTCAAGATGCAGGGTTACGAGAACGGCTTCTACATGGGCGGCTGCCTGTTTGACGACGTGACGTCTGACATGCGCATCTACAAAGAGGAGATTTTCGGGCCCGTCCTCTCCGTGGTGCGCGCCAGGGATTACAACGAAGGGCTGCAACTGGCCAACGACCATGAACTGGGCAATGGCGTTGCCATCTTCACTCGCGACGGCGATGCGGCGCGCGATTTTGCCGCGAGGGTCAATGTCGGCATGGTCGGCATCAACGTGCCGATTCCTGTACCGCTTGCCTATTATACGTTTGGCGGCTGGAAGCGCTCGGGCTTTGGCGATCTCAATCAGCACGGACCCGATTCAATCCGCTTCTACACCAAGACCAAGACCGTCACCTCGCGCTGGCCATCGGGCATCAAGGACGGCGCAAGCTTCGTCATCCCGACGATGGGCTGAGGCAATGGCCGCGCCGGCTTTTGACTACATCGTCATCGGCGCGGGTTCTGCCGGCTGCGTGGTCGCGAACCGGCTTTCGGCTGATCCACGTAATCGCGTCCTTCTGTTGGAGGCAGGTGGCAGCGACAACTGGATATGGTTCCACATTCCCGTCGGCTATCTTTTTGCCATCGGCAATCCCCGCGCTGACTGGATGTTCAGGACCGAGGCCGAACCCGGCCTCAACGGCCGCTCTCTCGCCTACCCGCGCGGCAAGGTCATCGGCGGCTCGTCCGCTATCAACGCCATGATCTCGATGCGCGGCCAGGCGGCCGATTACGACCATTGGCGCCAGCTTGGTCTGACCGGCTGGGGATGGGAGGACGTTCTGCCCGAGTTTCGCCGGCTCGACGATCATTTTCTGGGCGACACCGCCTATCATGGCAAAGGGGGAGAATGGCGGGTGGAGCAGGCCCGCCTGCGCTGGGATATTCTCGACGCGGTGGCCGACGCTGCCAC
>JAKFVK010000024.1 GCA_021732205.1 Hyphomicrobiales bacterium
GTGATGGTGAATGGGGTCATCACCCTGTCGGGCTCGGGCGCCGAATTGCTCGAGCGGCCTGAGGTGCGTGCCGCCTATCTCGAAGGCGGGAGGCACTGATGGAGCGCGCAGTCAACGCCAATGGCGGTACCACTATCATCCTCTTGCCCTTCATCGCCCTCACCTTGATGTTGCTGGCAGCGATTGTGCGCCCGACGCTTGTCATCGAGGCCGGCATCGGCGATTTCCTGGTGATCACCTGTGCCATTGCCGCGTGGGCAGCCTGGCGCTTCGGATCGGCGATTGCCGCCACATGGCGCCCTTACACCCAGGTCGTGCTCTACGCCCTGCCGTTCGCCCTCGTCGTGCGCTGGGTTCACTATGCGCTGTTCAACGGCACCCTGCTGTCGCTTCATTATTATCTGGTCGACCTCGTTGTCGTGCTGTCTCTGGCAACACTTGGCTATTTTCGCGTGAGAGCCAGCCAGATGGTGCGGCAATATCACTGGCTTTATACCAAGAAGGGCCTTTTTTCCTGGATACGCGCTGTGCCAGCGGAGGATGAATGATCTCTGCCTCCAGCCCTTTCCTTAAGTTTGCGCCTCTCGTTTTACGCTCTCCCGGGGCATTTGCCCCTGAAGTCGCTGCCGCCGCAGCGCAGAATCGGCCCCTCACGGGCAAGATTTCGGCGAAACCATGGACGGACAGCCAAAGTCGGGCTAAAATCCCGCCAGCTGGGCCGTTGAAGTGCCACAGTGTTCATTGAATAGGGAGACTACCATGTCCATCAAGCTGACCAAACGTCAGGTCTTGCTCGGCGGTGCGGCCGCCGGCGTCGGTTTGACGCTCGGCACCGAAGCCAGCTTCGCACAGGCCACCCTCAAATTCGGTTGCGGCGGGCCGCTCACCGGCCCGAACGCCTCGTTCGGTGAACAGCTCCGCCGCGGCACCCAGGCCGCTGTCGATGCCGTCAATGCCGCCGGCGGCATGAACGGCGCCAAGATCGCCCTGCAATTTGGCGATGACCGTTCCGACCCGAAGGAAGGGGTCTCGGTCGCCAACAAATTTGCGTCCGACGGTGTCAAATTCGTCGTTGGTCACTTCAATTCGGGCGTCACCATTCCCGCTTCCGAAGTTTACGCCGAAGCGGGCGCGGCGATGATGACACCATCTGCCACCAACCCCACCATCACCGAGCGTGGTCTGTGGAACGTCGCTCGCACTTGCGGTCGTGACGACCAGCAGGGCGTGATCGCCGGCGAATACATTGTCAAGAACAAGAAGACCGCCAAGGTCGCCGTCGTTCATGACAAGACGCCTTACGGCAAGGGTCTTGCTGATTTTACCAAGGCGACCATGAACAAGGGTGGCGTCACCGAGGTGATGTATGAAGGCATCAATGTCGGCGAGAAGGATTTTTCCGCGCTCGTCTCCAAGATGAAGCAGGCCAATGTCGACCTCATCTACTGGGGCGGCCTGCACACCGAAGGCGGCCTCATCGTCCGCCAGATGCGCGACCAGGGCCTCAACGCCGTGATGATGTCGGCTGACGGCATCACGACCAAGGAGTTCTGGACTGTTGCTGGTCCGGGCGCCGAAGGCACGCTGATGACCTTCCCGCCCGAACCGCGCAACAACCCGGCCGCCAAGGACGCGGTCGCCAAGTTCAAGGCCGCCGGCTACGATCCGGAAGCCTACACCCTGTATTCCTATGCCGCAGTGGAGATCTTCGCTGCCGCCGCTGCCGAAGCCAAGACCAACGATCCCAAGAAGGTCATGGAAACCATCCGCAACGGCAAGGCCTGGCCGACGGTTATCGGCCCCATCGCTTATGACAAGAAGGGCGATATCACCCGCCCTGACTACGTCATGTATGTGTGGAAGGCCGGCAATTACGTCGAACTCTGAGATGTGATGTCCTGATTTGAGCGAACGCCCGCCCCTCGAAAGGCGGGCGTTTTGCTGTCCTCCCGGTAGCGCTTACCCCAACCGCGCCAGGACCGGGAATGTCTCCAGCATCCAGATGGCGACCGTACTGATCGTGCCCGTGAGAAAGAGGATTCCGGTGGCAACCAACGCCCCGCCCATGACTTTTTCCACGATCGGCAGAAAGCGCCGAAACCGCAGCGACGCTGCAAGAAATGGCCCGATGGCAAATGCCGCGAGCATGAAGGGGACGCCGAGCCCGGCTGAATAGACAGCAAGCAGACCGATACCGCTCCACACCGTGTTTTCGCTCGCCGCCACGGCGAGAATTGCCGCCAGCACCGGACCGATGCACGGCGTCCAGCCAAACGCAAAAGCAAGCCCCATGAGGAAGGCTCCCGCAAAGCCGGCCTGCCGCGGCGCCTCGAACCGCGCTTCGCGATAAAGCAGCGCCAGGCGAAAAAGCCCAAGAAAATGCAGGCCCATGATGATGATCAGGACGCCGGCAATCTGCCCGAGCAGCGCCAGATGGCGCGCAAGCGCCTGCCCCAGCACCGAGGCGGTAGCTCCCAATGTGATGAAAACGGTTGAAAAACCGAGCACGAACATGAGCGCGCTCACCACCACCCGGCGCCGGTCAAGCGGTTGTGCCCTCTCATCGGACGTCAGCTGATCAAAGCTCACGCCGGCGAGATAGCACAGATAAGGCGGCACGAGCGGCAGCACGCACGGGCTGAGGAACGACAGCAGCCCTGCCCCGAACGCCGCTAATATTGTGACCGTCATGTCTTTACCTTGTCCGCGCCTGCATAGAACGCTCAAACCCTTGCACCGACGGCGATTACCCGCCACAACCGCGCCGGCGCCATGCCTTAGCTCAAGGAAGGTTCACTCGCCATGCGAAATCTCGTGAGTGACGTCATCGGAGTGACTGTCGGCCATGCCGGCGATGATCGCCTCATATCAGGCGTCACCGCTCTGGTGTTTGACCGCCCGGCAGTCGCCAGTGTCGATATTCGTGGCGGCGCCTCCGGCAGTCGTGAAAGCGACCTCCTGCGGCCCGAACGTCTGGTTGAACATATCGATGCCATTATTCTTTCCGGCGGCTCGGCCTTTGGCCTCGATGCGGCATCAGGTGCCATGGCGGCGCTGGCGAAAACGGGGCGCGGCTATGCGGTTGGCCCGGCGCGCGTGCCGATTGTACCGGCAGCCATTCTCTTTGATCTGCTCAATGGCGGGAATAAAGCCTGGGGCGACTATCCGCCCTATCGCGAACTGGGCGCGGCCGCCGTCATTGCCGCAGGCGGGGATTTTACGCTCGGCAGCGTCGGCGCCGGGCTTGGCGCCACGATCGCTGATCTGAAAGGCGGCCTTGGGTCGGCTTCCGCCATCACCGCCGCCGGTCAGACCATCGGTGCGCTGGTCGCCGTCAATGCTGTCGGCCGGGTGACGATGGGCGATAGCCGCCATTTCTGGGCAGCCCCCTTCGAGATCGACAGCGAATTTGGCGGCCATGGCCTGCCGCCTGACCTCGTGCCCGCAACCACGACGCTCGTGCTCAAAGGGGGAATCGGCCAGTCAACGACCCTTGCGGTTATAGCCACTGACGCCACACTCACCAAGACCCAGTGCCGCCAGCTTGCCATGATGGCGCAGGACGGATTGGCGCGCGCGATCTACCCTGTCCACACCCTCCATGACGGCGACACCGTCTTTGCCGCCGCCACCGGGCACCGCCCCGCACCCAAGAATGCCGGCGAGATGACGCTGCTGGGCGCCCTTGCCGCCAACACGCTGGCCCGCGCCATCGCCCGCGCCATCTATGAGGCAGCCGACGACAATGGCTCGCCGCTCCTGCCAAGCTATCGCCAGAAATGGGGCTGTTGAGGCTCTACTTTTACCGCAGCTTGTGCCTGCAACCGATTCTGACGATTCAGATTTCTGCCTGCCGCCGTTTACGTGAAACGCTTGAGCGATAACGGCACCGGATCAACCAGCGGCGTCGACCCGCTCACCAGATCGGCTACAAGCCGCCCCGTCGCTGCCCCCAACCCGATCCCCCAATGCCCGTGACCAACCGCAAGCCACATGCCGGGAATGCCCGGCGCTGCCCCGATGATCGGCGCACCATCCGGCGTATTGGGCCGGCGCCCGAGCCAGGCTTGCGGCTCCAGCCTCTTGTCGAGCGGAAAGAGCGTGCGGGCGGCTGCTTCCGCCTTGTCAAGCTGCACCGGCGTTGGCGGCGCATCGCGATCACTGAATTCAGCGCCTGTCGTGATGCGGATGCCTTTCATCATTGGCGTCATGTTGTAGCCGCCCTCGACATCGAGCATCGGGCGGCCTGGTACTGCATTGCCGACAGCCGAATAATGCATGTGATAGCCGCGCTTGACAGCAATCGGCACATCAACCGCGAAACGGGCAAGAAACTCCTTTGCCCATGGCCCGAGCGCTACCACCACCTGATCGCCCAGAATGACGCCATTTTCAGATGCCAGCGCGAAGCCTGAGGCACGGCGCACCAGCCCGCCGGCATCAGCGCTAACAAAAACGCCGCCCAGCTTCCGCATATGTTCGGCATAGGCTTTGGCGAGCGCACCGGGATCCGAGGTGGAGGACGCCGCGCTCAAATAGGCCGCGCGCGTCATCACCGGCTTGACATGCGGTTCGAGCGCCGCAATGCCCGCGCTATCCAGCTCATCGACCGCAACCCCGTATTTGCGCATC
>JAKFVK010000117.1 GCA_021732205.1 Hyphomicrobiales bacterium
CGGTGGCTGGGTGATGGCGCGCATGGATCAGGCGGGGGGCATCGCCGGCGTTGAATTCGCTCATGGCCGGGTTGTGACTGTGAAGGTCGATGCCATGACCTTTCTGAAGCCGATGAAAGTCGGCGACGTCCTGTGTGTCTACACCGATATCGGTCGCGTCGGCCGCACCTCGTTTGCAATCCATATCGAAGCGTGGGCGCAGCGCTTCATGACGGTCAACATGGAGAAGGTGACGGAAGCCGATTTCACCTTCGTGGCGGTTGACGAGGATGGCAGGCCGCGCCCGGTGATGCCGGGCTGAGGGGCTTGACAGTGTGGCGGCCTTCGCGGCTGTCACCAATTTGTCTTACAAACGCCATTGCCGGTTCACGCCGACGCGCCACACCACTGGTGATGTGCCCATGCGGGCACGCGTGAACAGGGCAGGCGGAGAGAGATCATGAGAACACCTATCCTTATGGCGGCGCTGACGGGAGCGATGTTGTCGTTTGGTGCCCACGCCCAAGAAAAAACGCTTGATGGCAAGCCACCGCTGGTGATCGGCCATCGCGGGGCAGCCGGCTATCTGCCCGACCACACGATGGAAGGCTACAAGCGCGCCATCGAGATGGGGGTTGATTTCATCGAGCCTGATCTTGTTTCAACCAAGGATGGTGTGCTGATTGCCCGTCATGAGCCGATGCTGGGCGGAACCACCGATGTCGCAACCAAGCCTGAATTTGCCGCGCGCAAGCGCAAGGTGAAGGTCGACGGGGTCGACACCGAGGATTTCTTTGCCTTCGATTTCACCCTTGCGGAAATCAAGACGCTGCGGGCCATCCAGCCCCTGAAAGAACGTGACCAGAGCCATAATGGCAAATACGCCATCCCGACGTTCCAGGAGATCATCGATCTGGCGAAGTCGGAGAGCCTCAGAGCGGGGCGGACGATCGGCGTCTATCCCGAAACCAAGCATCCGACGCTCCATGCAGCGCTTGGACTGCCGCTGGAGGATCGGCTGCTCGATATGCTCAAGGCTGCCGGCTGGACGGAGAAAACCTCGCCGGTCATCATCCAGAGCTTTGAGACCGGCAACCTTAAATACATGCGCAAGAAGACCAATGTCCGGATCATTCAGCTGGTGGATGCCGATGATGTCGACAAGGATGGCGGCATCGTCCTCGCAGCCCCCTTCGACAAACCCTATGATTTTGTCGTGACCGGAGATCGGCGCACCTTCGCTGATCTGGTGACCAAGGAAGGGTTGGCGGAGATCAAGACCTATGCTGATGGCGTGGGGCCATGGAAGCCCTATCTGATGAGCGCCAGGCAGGAGATCGGGGCCGACGGCAAGCCGAAGGACCTTAATGGCGATGGCAAGATCGATGAGCAGGATCGCGTCTTGCTGGCACCCACCGATGTGGTGAAGAATGCCCATGCATTGGGCCTGTTCGTCCACACCTGGACATTCCGCTCCGAGCCGCGCCGCCTTGCCTCGAATTTCAAGGGCGACCCGCAGGCTGAATACAAGGCCTATTTCGCGCTCGGCATTGACGGATTGTTCAGCGACTTCGGGGATCAGGCCGTCAAGGCGCGCTAAGCACAGGAAAGCGGCGAGCGCGTGGAAGCGTTCGCCGCTGATCCTTTAGCCGATCACGCTGCGCAGGATCGGCAAGCCGCTGATCTCAACCTCCACGACGTCGCCTTTTTTAAGGAAACGTCCCGAGCCGAAGCCAACACCTGGCGGCGTGCCGGTGGCGATGATGTCGCCCGGGCTGAGGCGGACACGGGTTGAAATGAAGGAAACGATCTGCGGGATGTCGAACACCATGTCGGCGATCGCTGCATTCTGCCGCTCCTCGCCATTGACGCGGGTCATCACCCGGGTGCGCCTGGCCTTGAGGTCATCAGCGATGTGGGCAACGGGGACAAAACGGCCAACCGGCGTGGAGCGGTCAAGGCTCTTTGCCGAGAACCAGTCGAGATGGGTGCGCTGGCCGGCTTTCACGTCCTGCAGGTCGCGTGCGGTCGTGTCATTGAAGGCTGCAACGCCCGCCACATAATCCCAGGCCTTGTCAACAGAAACGGCCAGCGCTTCCTTGCCGATCATGATCGCCAGCTCTCCCTCATAATCGAGCTTGCTGTAGATGGCCGGTGGCGCGATCAAGGCGGTTGGCGCAATCATCGCCTCCTGGCTTTTGAAGAACAGGAGCGGCGATTCCGGTACGGGCTGCTTGGCCTCGGCGGCATGGTTGACGTAATTGAGGGCCATGCACAGGATTTTGGCGTTGCTGTCGACGTTGGGCAGGATGTCGGCTGAAGCAAGGGGAATTGTTGTTGTCGTTGCCTGACCTTTGCCGGTCAAGGCGTCGGCAAGACTGGTGCTTGACCACAGTGTGGCCTTGTCGCCATCGATCCGTGCGATGGCCGGTTTGCCTTGATGGGAGATACGAACAAACTGCGTCGGTGCATGGGATGTTGGCGCGGTCTGTGCCTGCGCCTGATCAACCAGGATGGCGGCGCCTGCGACTGCAACGAATGAACGGCGTGAGAGCATGGAAAATCCTCCTCGTGACTTCGCCCTTGACGGTATTTTTCCGATGAGCGAGAGCAGGATATGGCGCTGCAGATTTGCGATCCATCCGCCAAAATGGCACGATATTGATGCGAAAGCGGCATGAATGCCGGTGCGGCGAAAGTCCTTTTGTCATTGCCCGGGCACAACGCATTGCCTCGTGCCGTTTCGCCTGTCACTCTTGGGCAAAAGGGAGAGAGATAATGCGCATGTTGGCGGTACTGGCAGTGGTGATGACGATGGCCCTGAGCGTCACGGGGGCAGACGCCGATGACATCCGTGTGTTCACCACGGGCGCGCCCAAACATGTGGTTGAGGTGCTGGCGCAGACTTATGCGGCCAAAGGGGGACACAAGATCATCTTGACCCAGGATACGGCAGGCGGCCTCAGGAAGCGCATGGAAGAAGGATTCCAGGCCGATATTGTGGTGGCAACGCCGGTGGTGCTGGATGCGCTGGCGGTCAGTGGGCAGGTCGTCAAGGGGACGCGGCTTGATTTTGCACGAACGGGCGTTGGCGTCGGGGTGAAGGAAGGCTTGGTAAAACCGGACATTTCAACCGTTGAAAGCTTCAAGGCAGCGGTCATTGCCGCGCGCGCTGTAGCGCTTCCTGATCCAAAAGCCGGTGGCACGAGTGCGGCCTATATCGAGGCCATGCTCAAAAAGCTCGATATTGCCGAATTGGTGCACAAGAAGGTACGTTACCAGGCGGGTGGTTTTGCAGCCGATCTGGTAGCAAGCGGCGAAGCGGATTTGGTGATCCATCAAATCAGCGAAATCAGGCCGGTCAAGGGTGTGACCTATGTCGGACCGCTGCCCAAGGAGATCGAATCGGTGACGACCTATTCTGCCGCTCTGGCGACATCGGGCGAGAAAAACGCCGTAGCGCGTGGGCTTTTGGACGTGTTTGCAACGCTCGAGGCGCGCAAAGTCGTCGAGGAGCATTCTATGGATCCAGTCAGGTAGCAAGCCGATGAGCTGGTTCACGTCTCTTTTTGGTGGCAGATCAGCTGCGACCCCAAGCGAGCGGCAAGGCGTGCCGGTCGAATACAAGGGCTTTGTCATCCGCCCGGCGCCTTACAGCGAAAACGGTCAATTCCAGACAGCGGGCTTCATCGACAAGGTGATCGGCGATGAAACGAAGACGCACCGCTTTGTGCGTGCCGACCGGCAGGCTGACTTTGACGGGGCGGTGGCCTTCACGACGATGAAGGCGCGCCAGCTCATCGACGAGCAGGGCGATCGCCTCTTCACCTGAGGAAACGTCATGCAGGCGCGGCGTGTCATCCAGGTTGTCGGCTGTCATGCCGAGGGCGAAATCGGCGATGTCATCGTTGGCGGCATCCTGCCACCGCCCGGTGACAGCGTGTGTGCCATGATGCAGACCTTTGCCCGCGAGCAGGACGGGCTGCGGCGCTTTCTATTGTGCGAGCCGCGTGGTTCGGTGGCGCGTCACATCAATCTGATTGTCCCGGCAAAACGCCCTGACTGTGCAGCCGGCGCCATCATCATGGAGCCCACCGAATATCCGCCGATGTCGGGCTCAAACACCATCTGCATTGCGACCGTCCTGCTTGAAACTGGCATGGTGGCGATGGTGGAGCCCGAGACACGCTTTCGGCTCGATATGCCGGGCGGACCGGTCGATGTGGTCGCCCGCTGCCAGAACGGCAAATGCCAATCGGTGATCCTGCGCAATGTGCCCTGTCAGGCCCTGCTCCTTGACCAGAAGCTGCGGCTCAGCGATGGCCGTGAGATCGTGATCGATATCGCTTATGGCGGCATGATCTACGCGCTGGTCGATGCAACGCGGCTTGGCTTTCGTCTGGAGGCGAGCGAAGCGCGGGCGCTGGCTGAGCTGGGCGAAGCGGTGCGGGTGGCAGCGCGCGCGCAGTTTCCCGATGTTGCGCATCCGGAGAACCCGGCTATTCGTGGCGTGTCGATTGTCCAGCTCAACGCGCCGTTTGCAGGACCGGGAACGGTGGCGCGCAACACCTGCATCGTTGCACCTGGACGCTCGGATCGCAGCCCGACGGGAACCGGGTTGTCGGCAAGGCTTGCTGTCCT
>JAKFVK010000269.1 GCA_021732205.1 Hyphomicrobiales bacterium
CTTGACTTGTCCGAAACCGCCGCCCTATACCCGCGCCACCGGGCGATTAGCTCAGCGGGAGAGCGTCCCCTTCACACGGGGAAGGTCGTAGGTTCGATCCCTACATCGCCCACCATTATCCTGCCTGACCCTCAACCTCGCCGGAGATGGTGCGGGCTGCTTTCATATCCCGCAAATCCCGAATCAAACTCGATGATTCGTCGACGAGCAATGGCGCCATTGGCCTCAATCACCGCGTCCTGTTAGGGAAGCTAACGGCCATTCGGACCACCAAATCGTGTTTTTCTTGCAACAGGAAGATGAAAAGCTCGATTTTGTCATCTTTCTGACGAAACGCGGATGTCAATCGCGGCTAACGGGTTTATGGGAGAGGAACGTATTTCGCATGCGCGCGTTTACTTTCAGGCGACTGCGCCCGGAGCTTATCAATTTGTTAGGCGTAAAAGTGCTGTTTTGTGGCAGTTTACGTGGAAACATTCGGCGCTTGCCTGGACGGGCGTGAGTGAACTGGGCCAATCGAATTGGCATCGTTATTCTTGGCCTGTTGTCGGGCCACACTTGAGAGAGGTTGAAATGAAGCAAAAGCTTCTCATAGCGGTAGGGTTATCGGCAGGTCTGGTGATTGGTTCCACTGCTGGCTATAGCGCCTCACCGGCTTATGACATTTGGGATTTCACGTACCCAACGACGTCGCTGTTTGTGCAGCCGGGCTTTGGCCCAAAGCCTGAGACCACGAACGTCAAGCCGAGCGATATTGCAATTCCACAAGCGCCCGCGAGCGCTGCCAGCACCTCATCGCCGGCAAGTACCGAGCGGTTGCAGGTCACCATCGCCTCGCCGAAGCGCGACGAGATCCCTTCGATCTTCGCCTTCTTCCAGGCGCCGCAACGTGACGCCAATGGGCTTGAGTCGTATTTTGATCCCATCGGCAAGATCTGGGTGACGTATGACCCGGCGCGCGCCACGAGTGAGCCGACGCAGCGCGCCAACCCGGTGCCGCGCGAGGAGATTGATTTTGCAAGCGCGGAAGCGCCCGGCACGATCATCGTATCGACAACCGAGCGCCGCCTTTATTACATTCTCGGCAATGGCCGGGCGCTTCGTTACGGCGTTGGTGTCGGTCGCGATGGCTTCACCTGGAACGGCGTCAAGTCAGTGACGCGCAAGTCAGAATGGCCCGATTGGCGTCCGCCGTCGGAAATGATCGCCCGGCGCCCTGATCTGCCGCGCTTCATGCCCGGTGGTGTTGCCAATCCGCTGGGCGCGCGCGCCCTCTATCTCGGCTCAACATTGTACCGTATCCACGGGTCGAATGAGCCTGGGACGATCGGTCAGGCCGTGTCATCGGGCTGCTTCCGTATGACCAATGACGATGTGAGCGATCTCTATGAGCGCGCCAAGGTGGGTGCCAAAGTGATTGTGCGCTGAGCATCAAAAGATCAGCAGATTATACAAGGGCCGCTGCAAAAGCGGCCCTTTTCTTTAGTGAACAGGATTTATTCCGCCTGGTTCCTGAACCAGTCCCAATCATAAATTCCGGTTGCATGCATATCGTCGAATGTGAGGCGGACGGCGTAGGCGCCGATCGGTTCGACGGCGAGAATTTCCACATTCTCCTTGCCGGTCACATGCATTTTCTGACCAGGACCGTGGCCCTGCACTTCGGCCGAGGGGGAATTGACCCGCAGATATTCGGCACTGAAGCGACGTGTCAGCCCATCATCCCAGATGATCGTCAGATGACGGCGATCACGATGACGCCTGATCTCGACGGGCCAGGGGCGGGAGAGTGGTGATGGCAATATACTCTTTGTCATAGTGTCTTATGTCCCGATCCGGCGAGATAATCCATGGGCAAACCCGCTCCCCTTGCGAAAAGCGGCAAGTTGATTAGGTTTGCGTAACATCGCGGCCTATGATCGTCATAGATTATTGCCCCACCCTGTGTATGCGTCATCGAAGGCCGTTCCTTGCAAACAACCCTTACTCCCGCTGTTGCCTCCACCCCGCTGATCGACCCTTTCGGGAGGGCGGTGACGTATTTGCGCGTTTCGGTGACGGATCGCTGCGATTTTCGCTGTGTCTATTGCATGGCGGAGAACATGACATTCCTGCCCAAGCGCGATCTTCTGTCGCTGGAGGAGCTTGACCGGGTATGCAGCGCCTTTGTGGCACGCGGCACACGCAAGCTGCGCATCACCGGCGGCGAGCCGCTGGTGCGCAAGGATATCATGACACTGTTCCGCTCGCTGTCGCGCCACCTCGCCAGCGGAGCGCTGGACGAGCTGACATTGACGACCAATGGCTCGCAGCTGCGCCGGTATGCCGATGATCTTGCCGGTTGCGGCGTGAAGCGCGTCAACGTCTCCCTCGACACGCTGGATGCTGAAAAGTTCAGCACCATCACGCGCTGGGGGCGACTTGGTGATGTGCTTGAGGGCATCGACGCGGCACAGGCGGCAGGGCTCAAGGTCAAGATCAACGCTGTGGCGCTCAAGGGGGTCAATGAGAGCGAGATCGACACGCTGATGACATGGGCGCATGGGCGGGGCATGGGTCTGACGTTGATCGAGACCATGCCGCTTGGTGATATCGACGGTGATCGCACTGAACAGTATCTGCCGTTGTCGCTGGTGCGGGCTGATCTCATGCGGCGCTGGACGCTGATTGACAGCAATGACACGACCGGCGGGCCGGCGCGCTATGTTCATGTCAAGGAAACGGGCGGGCGGCTTGGCTTCATTACGCCGATGACCCATAATTTCTGCGAAAGCTGCAACCGGGTGCGGCTCACCTGTACGGGCGTGCTTTACATGTGCCTGGGGCAGAATGATGCGGTTGATCTGCGCCGTCCGCTGCGCCAGTCGGAATCGGATGAGACGCTGCACGCTGCCATCAGCGAGGCCATCGCGCTTAAACCCCAGGGGCATGATTTTGTCATCGACCGCAGGAAAAACCGCCCCTCGCTGTCCCGTCATATGAGCGTGACCGGCGGCTGATCGTTCGCTGATGTCGCCAAATCTGAAAGGCATCATCGCAACGCTCTGCGCCTCGCTGTGCTTTGTTACCTCCGACACGCTGGTGAAACTGACAGCCCCGCATCTGCCGCTGGGCGAGATCCTCGCCATCCGCGGCGCCATTCTCGTCACCGGGTTGGCCGTCCTCATCATGATGAACGGCGAGTGGCGCCATCTCGCACGGCTTGGCGACCGCCTGGTGGTCCAGCGCTCCCTGCTCGAAGCGTTGATCGCCTACTTCTTCATATCGGCCTTAGGCGTGCTTCCTCTTGCCAATCTGACGGCGATTTTCCTGACCGCGCCGCTCATGATGACCGCAGTGTCCGCCACACTCCTGCGCGAGAGCGTTGGATGGCGGCGCTGGAGCGCGGTCGCGGCGGGCTTTGTCGGCATGCTTCTTGTCGTCAAACCGAGCATTCAGGGGTTTTCGCTTGCCTCGCTGTTTGGCCTTGCAGCTGCCGCGCTGTCAGTGGCGCGCGATCTGACGACGCGCCGGATCAATCCTGCCACACCCTCGCTGATCGTCACCTTGGGCGCCAGCCTGTCGGTTGCTCTGTTAGGCCTCAGTCTCGGGCTGGTCGAAAACTGGATTGCGCCGCCATCCGCCGATCTTGCGCGATTATTCGCGACAGCGCTGGCGCTCGGCGGCGGCAGCTTTTCCATCATCATCGCCTATCGCAGCGCCGAAGCCTCGGTCATCTCACCGTTTCGCTACGGGGTCATTATTCTGGCGCTTCTCTCGGGCTATCTGGTGTGGGGTGAGAGACCGGACGGGCCGGCCTTTACCGGCATCGCCATCATTCTGGGAGCCAATCTCTATATTGTGCACCGCGAAAGGCTGCGGGCGCGTTCTACTGCCGGTAAACCGTCGGATCACCCCAGCGCCGATAACTGCCATCGGGATAAACGATAACCGGTCGTTGGCCGGCGGGCTGGGTGCGGCGCGGTGGCGACGTATAGACGACAACGTCGTCATCATCATCGTCCGCCTGCACCGGCGCGCGCCTGGCTGTCTGGCGACGCGGCTCGGCTTGTGGCGCTGCCTGCTGGCGCGCACGCGGTTCACGCGGTGCCACTCGTTTGGGCGCAGCGGCCGGGCCTGGTGACAGGCGCGGCTGCTCAGGCGGGGGCGGTGCTGCCTCAACCACGGGGCTGACGGGGGCATTCACAACAGCTACCGGTGCGCTTGGCGGTGAGGCCGGATTGGCGGCCAGCGGCGGCGTGCCGAAGGACACAGATGTGCAGGCTGAATCGTCAGCCGCATTATCATCGCCTGCAAGCGTCCCATTACTGCCAAAAACGGCGTTCAGGAAATCGGCGGTCAATTCGGTGGGGCCTTCGATATTCGCCCGGCTGCGAAAAGCCCGGATCGCTTCAACGGTTTTGGTACCGAGGCGACCATCATACCCTCCCGGATCGAACCCGGCCTTTTGCAGGGCAAACTGAATGGCTGCTATCTGCTCCGAGCGATAAACACCATCTTTCGCGCGCGCCGGCCAGACGATGCGGGCGCATACGGTTGACGAGGGACGGCGCGGGCGTTCAGCAATTTGCCAGTCAATGCTGAGCCGCGCCGTCCCT
>JAKFVK010000072.1 GCA_021732205.1 Hyphomicrobiales bacterium
GATTGGAACGGTGAAAAGCCGCGTCAATCGGGCGCGCGTGAAGCTGGCTGAATTGCTTGGCATGTCGGGTGTGGACGATATGCCCGCTGACAAGTCTGTCCTGGCTGTCATCAATCGCTCCGCAACGTCCTAGCCGCGGCAATGCTGACACGCCTGGGATTAATGACCGTCCGCGCACGCCTGTTGGCGTTGATGGTTCTGATTGTGATTCCGATTGCCGGTCTCAGCGTTGTTTTTGCATTCGGAAATTATCAGTCGATTCTGACAAGCATTGAAAGCGAGCGCAGCCAGGCGGTTTCCGATTTTGCCGTGCGAACCGACGTCTGGGTCACCAGCGTGTTGCGGACAGTCTTTATCCTGACCGAATCGATCCAGGCGCAACCGGGTGACGCAATCGACTGCTACGCAGTTGCGGCGCAATTGCTGTATAAAATGGAAGGTTATAACGCCATCGCCATCAACAACGCGGATGGTCGGTTGTGTTTTTCCTCGCGGACCGCGTCAATCACCCAGGATCTGGCGTTGCGGGTGTTGGCTGAATACCGGGAAAAACCCCACGTCAGATTGCCGTTCAGCCCGCTGGAAGTTGAAGCCGATTACGGGCCGGTACGGGCGGGCAATGAACGCCACCTGGCCATTTATGAGCGATCGCTTGTGAAAAATGGCAGTCAGTGGGAATCGCTGACATTCGTCGATCCATCCTTGCTCGATCGCTTTTTTGAACTTGGCTCAGGAAAGTCGATGATTGTCGCGCTGATCAGCCCGGGGCTCATACCCATGGCGGTGCGAGGTGCGAGGGAGGATGACATGTCATGGCTGCCGCAAGCTGAAAATATTGTGGCTGGATCGGCGCACTGGCGCGCCTCCGCACAGGGCGGAAAAGAATACGATTATACCACCGAAGCCATCTCCAATTCCAACCTCTATATTCTCGCTCGCTTCGACGATAAACCGCGCGCCGATGCGTGGTTTCGCTTCGTGATGCTTGTTTCTCTCCCTGTGCTGATGCTTGCAGCCCTGTTTGCGAGCTATGCCCATTTTGTTCGAACTGGCATCACCAAATGGATTTCGGGTATCGAGCAGGCGGCGCGTGCCCGGACCCAGGGCAAGGCTGAACTCGCGCCAATTGGTGAAAAGATGCCCGCCGATATCAGATCGGTGGCGCTGGCTTTTAACGACATGATCGATGAATCGATCAAGCGTGAAAGCGCCCTCAGCCAGTCCCTGGCGTCCAACCGCTTTCTCAACCGGGAGCTGCATCATCGCCTGAAAAACAGCCTCCAGGTTATTCAGAGCTACATGTCGCTGTCGCGCCGGCAGCAGGGCAGCCGTACCGACACCAGCCTGGCCGAGATGGAGGCCAAGGTGCTGGTCCTCTCCGTTGCCTACCGGTTGGCGCTGACCGATAACCACATGCAGCCAGTGCCGTTGAAACCATTTACGGAAGAAATCATTTTTACACTTGCCAGCGCCCTTAACGAGAGCGGCCGCTCGATCGATGCAAAAATCACGAGCGACGCCGGCCTTGCTGTGGACCGGGCCATCCCTTTGGGCCTCGTGCTGGTTGATGCCATCATGACCGGATTCAAGGGAGCGGACACGCAATCAGTCTCAATCTCGCTTGAGGAGACGGAAGATGGTCGCGTGGAATTGCAGGCGGTGATCGATGGCACGCCGCCAGACAGCCAGCAGCCATCGCGGATCATGAAAGGATTGGCCGGCCAGCTGCAGGGCGAAATTGTGCCAACCGCGCCGGGAGGGGTGATCCGCTTGCGTTTTCACTGTTGATGCGACGCGGACAAAACGCGCTGAGCGATTGCCGAAGACCGCCAAACTCGGCGTCATCGACAGCATGATGATCGGGCACCGATCCGCTGATGCAGGCAGGCCCGGCTGATCCCGCCTCAACTTAACTGAACAAACGTATTCATGACCGCAGAGCGCCGGACGTCGGCATTGCTGGCCATCTCTTGGGTGAGAATGTCGAAGCGGCGCAAGATGTGCGGCCCGTAGGAATTGAGGATCGGTACATCGGTTGCATCACGACCGCGGGCGATAACGATCCTGCCGATGCGCGGCTGGTTGTGCCGTGCATCAAACGTCCACCAGCGTCCACCAAGATAGGCCTCGAACCAGGCGCTGAAATCCATCGGATTGGGATCGGCAGGGACCCCTATGTCGCCGAGATAGCCGGTGCAGTAGCGGGCGGGAATGTTGAGACAACGGCATAGCGTGATCGCCAGATGGGCGAAATCACGACACACGCCCATGCGCTCACGCAAGCCCTCAGCAGCCGATCGCGTACTGCGCGCCTGGAGATAGTCAAACGTGATGTGATCATGGACGTAATCGCAGATGGCTTGCACCGTCCACCAGCCAAGATCGGGACGACCAAAGAGCGCCCAGGCCTGCTCGCTCAGAATATCCGTTTCGCAGTAACGGCTGCCCAGTGTGAACTCAAGCACATCGCTCGGCAGATCCTCGACGCGCACCATAGCCGCGTCCGCGCCGCGGCCATCCGGCATTCCGCTATCTGACATCAGCCCGGATGCGGACAGCGATAGGCGACCTGCAGGCGCAACGAAGCGACGGCACAGATTGCCGAACTTGTCCTGGTAAAGCTCGCTCGCAATATCGCAATCAGGTGCGGACAGCGAACGGATGACAGGAACGTCGTGCCGGCAAATATCCTGTCGGCGTGTTGGATGAATATCCAGCAGTGCAACGAGCGGCGTTTCATTGGCGCATTCGATCTCGATGTCATAGCCATAGGCAATTTTCATGGAGGCGCCTGTTTAATCCCTGATCTCGATAAGATTGCCGCTATCGATCGCATTGTCTGTTGTGCGTGCCGATGCAAGGCGCCGGGCGCCGCCGCTGCACCTATTTTCCATTGGCGATGGCGCGTCCGGCGAACAGGCCAACCGCCGCAACCAGGATCAAGGCGGCCGATGCCAGCGGCATCTTTCTGACGGCACCCGCAATAACGGGCGCAGCGATGAGAGATGCCGCACGCAGGGTTTCGCGGCGCTGGCGATAGTGCTGGAAGGCAGCACCGCCCGCGTAGGCCATGCCGGCGATGACAGCCATTGCAGCTGCAATCAGCAGATCGGCATTGATCTCGGGATAGGCGAGAGCGAGCCAGTTTCTAAACGCAACAAGAGCAAATACCACACCGAAGAGGACGGACATAAGCGCCATACCATAGCAAAGGGCTGCCCGCACGGTGCGGCGGACCAGGCCCGATGCTTCGCTTGCCGCCAGAAGTACCAATGACTGCCACATGACCTAGCGCGCCGAGATGAGGCCGACAAACACCCCGAGCACCGCAGCGATGCCCAGTGCGCGCAGCGGCCTTGCGCGCAATTCTTCACCAATCAGGCGCTGCAGCTCGCTCACCTGCTCCTTGGCAGCGTGGGCCATCACGCCAGTATCAACACCGATATCCTTGAGGTGCGCGCTGACCTTGTCAGCAACCTCGGAGGCCTCCCGACCGACCATATCGCTCAGGCACGACGCGTCCTTGCTGACAGCTTTCGCTGCCGAACTTGCCGCATCCTTGACGCTCTTGGAAGCCGAGGAAACTGCGGTGAGCATATCTTCTGAAACAGCCGAAATACCATTCATGCCCATATCTCCCATTTGTGTGACAAAGGGCGCGCTGTCTGAAAATTAGCGAAACTGACGCCCTTTCCAGAGACAACGCTGGGCAGCGTCAAATGTTCCTGGAACAAGATCGCGTGCTGCGCGTAATTTGCGCATATCCAATCATTATTCGCACCTCGGGTTTGTTGTCCTAACGCGCGTCAAATCACATTGCTGAGCCATGTGCTTCAGTCTGGCAAGACGAGGGTTATGAAGCAGGAGCCTTGCCGGCGCTGTCATTGAAACTGTGGTAGAAACATACTCATGAGAGTAATGGCGCAATCGGTGGCTTCTCTCTCCGGCCGGTGGAGAAGCGATCCGCTTTTTGGCGCCCTCGCCAGTTTTGCCCTGTTTGCTGCTGCGCTTGCAAGTCGCGTCGCTCTCGATGGCGTCCTGCCGGCTGGCTTTCCTTACATAACGTTCTTTCCCGCAGTCGTGCTCTCGACATTTTTCATGGGAACGCGCGCGGGAGTTTTTTGCGCTGCTCTGTCTGGCCTTGCCTCATGGTATTTCTTCCTGCCCCCTCATTGGTCGTTTGCTACCGACAGCACGACAATGCTTGCGCTGATATTCTATCTCGTCGTTGTAGGCGTCGACATTCTGGTGATCGACCGCATGGTGGCCGCCCAGACGCAACTTGCTGGCGCCCGCAATGAGGCGATCGCCGCGCTCTCGCAGCGTGATGCCCTGTTTGTCGAGCTGCAGCACCGCATCGGCAATAATCTGAATGCGGTCTCGGCACTGCTCAACCTGCAGGCACGCGCGATTGGCGACACAAACGCGCACCGTGCTCTGGTCGAGGCAGCGCAGCGCATCGGCACCATTGCCAGCATCAATCGTCTGTTTCTTGAGCCGTCACGAAGCGGCGGTCAGCTTGATGCGCAATTTGTTCGCGATCTCGCCTCCCGTTGCGTGGAGGT
>JAKFVK010000036.1 GCA_021732205.1 Hyphomicrobiales bacterium
GTTGGTTATTTTATCGCCGCTTTATTTTTTGCTCTCGATGTTGAAGGCAGCGACCACGCTGTCGGAGAAATTCGCGCTTGCTGCGGGCCTTATTTTTGGCCCGATCGCGCACAGCGTCACCAGCGAGTTTGATTTGCTGATCGGCGGCGGTGCGGCGGGAATTGCCGGATATCTGGCCGAGCGTTGGCGGCGAGAGCGGACACTGTGAGCCCGATTGGCGAAGGCTGGCAGGCTGCGGCCCTGATTATCGTTGCAGCAGCGCTGCCGACCGAAATCTGGCGCTGGCTGGGGCTGGCGATCGGCTGGCGCATCAATCCGCGCAGCGAAATCCTGTTGTTTGTCCGTGCTGCGGCGACCGGCATCATTGCCGCCTTTGTTGCCCACGCGATCTTTTTTCCAACCGGGTTGCTGGCCAAAACGCCGATTGCGTTACGCATTGCAGCCCTTGCTGGCGGGCTGGTGGCGTTTACAGCTTTCCGTGGACACGTGCTCATAGGCGTCGGCGCTGGCGTCGCCGTGCTTTTGGCCGGTCAAGTTCTTTTTGCCGGCTAAATACTCATGATCGGGCAAGTTGCGAAATCAGCAGATCAGCATGGTGTTTCAGCGTTTCAGGTGTCTCGCGGATTGATGCAGGCGGCTTCATCATGACGCCTGCAAGGCGCGGTATCACATGGAAATGCAGATGAAAGACTTCCTGACCACCGGCTGCTTCGCTGTACTGGTTGAGCGTGATGCCATCGGCCTGCATGGCTGATCTGGCTGCAAGGGCGATTTTCTGGACGATCCTGATCACCTCCGCGAGATCGTCGGGGGCGATGTCAAGAAGGTTTCTGGCCGGCGCTTTTGGAATGACCAATGTATGACCGGGCGCGCGCGGCATGATATCGAGAAAGGCGAAGACGCGCGCATCCTCATAAACTTTGAAACAGGGAATTTCGCCACGCAGGATCCTGGCGAAGATGTTACTCGGGTCATAGGGCGTCATCGCTGCATTCCGCATGTGAAAATGGTCAGCCAGCATCACGCAACGCGATGCCCGGCGCAAGAGCCGCGTCCGGCGTTAAAGGGCGTTGCGATGCCGCCCGCCTTCATCCGGGCCATGTGCAGAAACGTCACATGCTGGCGTCGCGGGGCATCGAGGATCAATAGTAGCGATAATAGCGATAGTAGCGCACGGGCCGGCGGCGATAGACGATGACACGGCGCGGGCGACGATAAAACCGACGACGCGGGCGGACATAGACATAACGAGGGCGACGATAGAAGCGGCGCCGCGGGCGCACATAATAGTATTGGACCTTCTCGACTTTCGACAAATCGATGCCTTCTTCAGGCGCCATTGCATCGGTGGTGGCCGATGGCGGGGTGTGGGGCACGGCTGGAACAGGCAGGGCTTCCGCCTTGTCGGCTGTCAGGCCAAGGCCGGTCACTCCGGCAGCGACAGCCCCGGCAAACAGGGTCAGAAAACGGCGGCGGTCTGCAATTGTCTTGTCCATCTGTCATGTTCTCCACTGCGTACAAAAAATGCGAATAGCGTCCTGCGCATCGAATGCTGACGGTTCATTGCGACGAGTATAAGGCGCTTCTACCTGTCCCATCGTCAGATCGTCTTGCCTGGCGCGTGCCGGACAGCGTTCAGCTATCGATTTCGGCGACGCCGCGCCGAAAGGGGCCAAGTTCGGTCAGCGTCTCGATCATGTCGTCCACGGCGCTGCGCTCGCGCTCCAGATAGGCGGCGACGGCACGGCGGAAACTGGCACTGGCGATGTAATGGGCGGAATAGGTGGGCGAGGGAAGATAGCCGCGCGCCAGCTTGTGCTCGCCCTGGGCGCCCGCCTCGACGCGGGCAAGCCCGCGCTCGATGGCAAAGTCGATGGCCTGATAATAACATAGCTCGAAATGGAGGAAGGGGTGGTGTTCCAGCGCCCCCCAATTGCGCCCGTAAAGCGCGTGGCTGCCGATGAGATTGAGCGCGCCGGCGATGTAGCGGCCATCGCGCCTGGCCATCACCAGCAGGATCTGGTCGCTCATCTGCTCGCCGATTAGAGAGAAAAACAGCCGATTGAGATAGGGGCGTCCCCATTTGCGGGCACTTGTGTTCATGTAGAAGGAAAAAAACGCGTCCCAATGTGCTTCGGCGATGTCGCTGCCCGTCACGCGCTCGATGGTGATGGCAGGTTCCAGCGCTTCGCGGCGCTCACGGCGGATGGCCTTGCGTTTGCGCGAAGTGAGCGCATCCAGGAAATCGTCGAAGGCAAGATAGCCATGATTGTGCCAATGAAATTGCTGGTCCTGGCGTTGCAGAAAGCCATGCTGGCTGGCACGCTCACATTCAGCCTGTGACAGGAAGGTCGCGTGAGCGGACGACAGATTGCTGCGCTCGACGAGTGCGGCAATGGATGCCATCAGCAGATCTTGAGCGGCGCCAGAATGGGGGCCTTCTTTTGCCAGAAATCGCCCACCGGGTATAGGCGTGAATGGTACCGCCAATTGAAGCTTGGGGTAATATCGGCCGCCGGCGCGCTCGTAGGCATCGGCCCAGCTGTGGTCGAATACGTATTCGCCCATGGAGTGCGACTTGATATAGGCCGGCGCTACGGCGATTATCTCCTTGCCTTGTTCAACGGCAAGATGATGCGGCGCCCAACCTGTGCCAGGCGACACCGTTCCTGATTGTTCCAGAGCGGTGAGGAATTGATGGCTGAGGCTGGGGTTAACCTCGCATGACGGTGTCGGGGTCTCGGGTCTTGCGCAGGCATTCCAGGCCGTGGCTGGAATATCCGTCAAGCTGGCATAGGTGCGGATGGTCAGGCTGGCCGGCGCTTCGCTCATAAGGCGTTTTAGACAAAGAATGGCGCGATGACTATCATCTCACACACACGCTGACGCTTCCGCCGGCTGGTGGAAATATGCCCATTTTTTGAACAAGAACCGCTAAAAATAATTACGTCATCATACATACTTCTATTGAGGAGCATATTTTCGCGTGCAGTCAATCATGGTTAATTCGATGGTAATTCTTTCTTCCTACCGTGACCGGCATCGCGAATGAGGAAGCGCCATGTCGAAGCCACTGGAAGTGTCCAGCGTTGAAGAAGTGCGTAATCGGCTGGCTATCTATAACATTGATGAAAGCGCCAAGTCCTTTGTTCGTACTCTTCAACCAATAGTCGCTGGACGCGCGGCAACGATTACTCGTGATTATTGCCTCAGTGCCGCCCAGCGCTACCCTGCATTTAAACAGCAGTTCGAAGGAAACGCCGAACCGCTGTCACGAGCGGAAGGTGCTCATTTTACGGAATTGTTCAAGGCGGAATTCAGCGATCGCTTCGTTCAGACGAGCCGCCAGGCGAGCGAGGCCGAAATCACCGCCAATCTCGGCGCGCGCGTCAGGCTGTCGGTGGCGCACCGCCTCATCGCGCCGCTGTTCGCAGAAATCGCCAGAACCAACCGCATGTCACCCAAACGGGCAGTGGCGCAATGCGCGCATGTGGTTGATCTCGTTCTTTTCGATATCGTGAGCGCGATTGCGATTGATCAGCGCGAAGCAAAGCGGACGGCGTCCGAGCGGCAGAAGACGATGAGTGAGGCGACCGGCCAATTCAGCAACGCCATGGCCGATATGTGCGCGTCATTGAAAAACGAAGCCCAGCAACTTGCCGGCGCCGCCGACAATGTCACGAGCGCGGTGGAGCAGGTCGAAAGCGATATGCGGCAGGTGGAGCGTGCCTCGCATGACGTGCGGGAGAGTACGGACAACACATCCTCGGCCGCCGATGAACTTGCTGCGGCGGTCAGTGAAATCGCCGTGCAATCGGAACGAAGCCTTGAAATCGCCAACAAGGCGACCGGGGATACCGATACCATGCATCACTCGATCCAGAGCCTTGTCGAGACGACGCAGAAGATCGGTGGCATCGTGTCGTTGATTGCCAGCATCGCCAATCAGACCAATCTGCTGGCGCTCAACGCCACCATCGAAGCGGCGCGGGCGGGTGAATCGGGAAAAGGATTCGCTGTGGTCGCAACCGAGGTCAAGCAGCTGGCAAGTCAGACTGCCAATGCCATCGATGATATCTCGAAGCAGATTGGCGACATTCAGGCCGCGACCCGGGCATGCGCCAATCAGATCAGCACGGTGACGGGTGCCGTTGCTGCCATCACGGAATCAGCAAAAGCAATTGCCTCGGCGTGCAATCGCCAGAGCGGTACGACAAGCTCGATTGCCGCTGATGCGCAAAAGGCGTCAGAAAGTTCGGGGCAGGCGATGGCCAGCATCAGCAAGGTCACGAGAGCCGTACAGCAGACGGGAACAGCGGCCGGTGCGGTGACAGGCGCTGCCCAGAACCTCAATCAACGCTCGGAAACGCTGTCCAATCATGTGCAGCAATTCATCAAAACGGTCACAACAAGCTGACATCGCCGGCTCGATCCGAACTCGTCCACCTGGTGGTGCATGAGCCAATAATGGCGCGGGCGACGGGGCTCGAACCCGCGACCTCCGGCGTGACAGGCCGGCACTCTAACCGACTGAGCTACGCCCGCG
>JAKFVK010000035.1 GCA_021732205.1 Hyphomicrobiales bacterium
GCGGCGCATTGGGCGAAGCGAGCGCCGGAATGGCTGTGGTACTCATGACCCTTCTCCTCGATCATATGGACCTTCTGGTCCGAGCATGAACGATCCTGAGAAGAAATTTTGAAAATACTGTTGATCAGACTGATAGAGTTTTCATAAATATCAATGCTCTAGGAACTTCCAGATTGACGGTTCCTTGTTCCGTTCGATGTCTCACAAAGAGCGGCTCAACGAAATCGGCCGTCCCTTTTCTGGTGTCTTGACGGCGATGGTTGCGCCGCGCGCCGAATAGGCAGTCGGCGTGTCAGTGCGGGCAACGGCAGTGGCGATTTCCTGCACGAGACTGTCTGACAGGGCCTGCGCTGTCGCGAGCACCGTCAAATTGTGCTGAAGCTGCATGTTGAACGTCTCCTGCTCCTTGCGGAAGGCGTCAAGGCGCTCGGGTGCCAGGTCGCGCAAGGTGGCGGCGTTGGCGCTCGCTGCCTGCAACATGTGCATGTAACGACGCGAGGCATCGTTCTTGCGTTGCGTGAGGGCCATGGCCTGCTTGAGCTTGCCGACACGAAGATGATCGGTTTCCTCATCAAGGACCGCGCCGAGGTCGCCCAGGCTCGCAATGAGGCCGTTGACGAGGAGCATCGCATCGTCGCGATTTGCGAGAGGGCGGCGATGGGCAGGTGGGTTGGACATGGGGTCACTCCGCTCGCAGAATGGGGGGATCAGGTTGACGGATCGTCGGACTCTGCGTCATCTCAGCGCGCTTCCTGGGCGCGGAGCAGTTCGCGCGTCACCGCTGCGGCGATGCCGATGCCGCCGCGCGCGGCGATCGACTTGCCGACATGTTCGTTGAGAATCGAGCGCCATTGCTGTTCGGCGCTGCCGCCGTCAAAGCCGGTTTTTTCCGCCACACCTTGCGAAATCGTATTCAGCACCTGGCCAAGAAAAATAGCCTCGAATTCCTGACCTTGCGCTTGCGCTGATTTGCCATTGGCGGAACGCGATTTGGGAAGGGCAGGGGCGGCGGAGAGCGACGATGTATCGGGGAGTACGAAAGCAGCGCTTGCCATTACAGCACCTCGATTTCGGCCTGGAGCGCGCCAGAGGCCTTGATTGCCTGGAGAATGGAGATGAGATCGCGCGGCGATACGCCGAGGGCGTTGAGGCCATCGACCAGTTCCTGCAACGTCATGCCCTCGGACAGGACAGCCAGTTTGCGCTTGTCTTCCTGGACATTGATGTTGGTGCGCGGGACAACGACGGTCTCGCCATTCGACAAGGGGTCGGGCTGCGATACCTGGCGCGCTTCGGAAATCGTGACCGTCAGATTACCTTGCGCAATGGCAATCGTGGAGACACGGACATCGCGACCCATGACGACAATACCTGAGCGCTCATCGATGACGACGCGTGCGACCAGATCAGGGTCGACGCGCAATTGCTCGATTTCTGAAAGAAGGGCGACGATATTGCCCTGGAATTTCTCCGGAACATTGATGCGCACCGTTGACGGGTCCGCTGTTTCGGCGGCGATCAGCCCAAGAAAATCATTGATGGCCGCCGCGATCCGCCGTGATGTGGTGAGGTCGGGATTGCGCAGCGCCAGACGCAGGCTTGTCAGATTGGCAAGACGAAATTCGATTTCGCGCTCAACCAGCGCGCCATTGGCGATGCGCCCCGAGGTTGGAACACCGCGTGTGATCGAGCCGGCTTCGCCCTGGGCAGCAAAGCCTGAGATCGTGACGGGCCCCTGCGCCACCGAGTAGACCTCGCCATCAGCGCCCAGAAGCGGGGTGACGAGAAGCGTGCCGCCCTGCAGGCTCTTGGCATCGCCAAGCGCTGACACGGTGACGTCGATGCGGGTTCCCTGGGTGGCGAAAGCAGGCAGATTGGCAGTGACCATCACAGCCGCGACGTTGGCGGTGCGCATGTTGACACCACGCGTGTTGACGCCCAGGCGCTCCAGCATGGCGGTCAGGCTCTGGCGGGTGAAGGGCGTGTTGTTGAGGCTGTCGCCGGTGCTATTGAGGCCGACGACCAGGCCATAGCCGACGAGCTGATTGGTGCGCACGCCTTCGACATCAGCAAGGTCCTTGATGCGGGAACTGGCCTCGGCGTACGGAGCGCACAAGGCGCTGACCAGCAGCAGGAGAGAGAACATAGTACGACGCATCAGGTGACCTCTTTCGCTTCGTATGTACACATGCGAAAACCATGCCGCCGCCGGGATATATAAAAACCATCAAAATGCAGCCAAAATGAGCAGTTTTCGCATGGTTTTGTATGGCATTTTGGCTATGGCCAACCGGAAATCTCTTCCGCCCGGCAAATCCTGCCGGGTCATTTACGAAGGATTAACCACAAACGAGCAGTGTTCGCCTGGTGGAGAATTCCCATGCGGATTGATGGCACAAGACGATATGGTTCGGTTGGCGCAAAGGGCCGGGCGTCGACGTCCGATAGTGGCGCGAGCTTTGATCTGGGGCTTGCGGGGCCAACGATCGAAACGCCTTCGACCAGCGCCGCTGCGCCGGCGGCCCATCTTGACAGCCTCATTTCCTTGCAACTGGTCGAAGACAGCATGCAGCGGCGCAAGCGTGGTTTCACACGCGGGCGCTCGATGCTGGATGCGCTTGACAAGATCAAGGTGTCATTGCTCGGCGGGTCGATTGCCGCAGGCGATCTCAGCCGGCTGCTCAGCGCGGTTGGCGGCCGGGAACGGGACAGCGAGGATCCCCAGCTGGAAGGGTTGCTCGACGAGATTGAACTGAGGGCGCGCGTCGAGATGGCCAAGCTCAGACAGCACCATCGCTTCGTTTGAAGCCATTTTACCCGGAACCGACATTTCTCAGCATTATTCGCGCTGTTTGCTGCAACGCATAAAATTCTGTCGATAGTTAACGCAATATTTTAAGCGATTGCGTGGTTTTTGATTGAGTCGCAGCGGCAAGCTCCCTATAAGCACGCAACTTCGCATCCAGGGGGAATCAACCGCATGCCGGTCGCTGTCACGCTTGATCCGTCCTATCGGCCCTCCGATAAAGAGCCGTTCATGAATGAGCGGCAGCTCGCCTATTTCCGTCAAAAGCTTGAGGACTGGAAAGAAGAGCTGCTGCGTGAAAGTCGCGATACCTTGCAGAATCTGCAGGATGAAACCCTGAACCTCCCTGATCTCGCCGATCGGGCGTCATCAGAAACCGACCGCGCGATCGAGCTCAGGGCGCGTGATCGCCAGCGCAAGCTGATTGCCAAGATCGATGCGGCGATTGCCCGCATCATTGATGGTTCCTATGGTTATTGCGAGGAGACGGGTGAGCCGATTTCGCTGCGCCGTCTTGAAGCACGCCCCATCGCGACACTGTCGATTGAAGCGCAGGAGCGCCATGAGCGGCGTGAGCGCGTCTATCGCGACGAATAGGTTTCGCCTCATCGCCACAAATCAGCCCGGCAAATATAGATTTCGCCGGGCATTTTGTGTCAGGCGGCCTTGAACAGGCCGGTCCGCGCCAGCAAGATACAAAGGATCGGCAGTCCAACGCCCCAGAGACCGTTGATGAAGGTGATCAGGATCAGGCGCTTGACATCAAAACCGAGAAAGAGCGGCATGCCTTTGATTGTCGCAACAATCGTCCAACCAAACAGGGTTGGAAGCAGGATAGCGAACAGAAAGCCGGCGACCCAGGGGTGAACGGTCCGGGGGAAGCGCTCAACGATGAAGACGTAGAGAATGCCCCACAACCCGCCCCAGAAGGACAGGCTAATCAGGAGCGGCACGCCAAGCGGGACCGTGGGGCGCATGTTAAACAGGGTAAAGGTGCCCAGCCCGGTCAAATTGACGAGCAGGAAGCCTATTTCATGAAAGGTCAGCGTTGACAGAAAAGCCGCGCTGAAACCGATGAGCGCACGTGGTAGTGGTGCTTTCGGCAAAATGTCGCTGGGGTTCATGATGCTGGTTCCTGGCTGAACGGATGCATGAATTATGTGCGGTTAGGAAAAACGCGCGAGAGCCAATCACAGAAGAGCGGGATGGACGCGCCCCAGATGCTGTTGGCGATGGTGGCGGCGGCTATTCGCGCTGAATTAAAGCCAAAAAACAAGGGTTGCCCCTTCAAGGCAGGGATAATGGTCCAACTCGCCAGTGTCGGCAGCAGGATGCCAAACAAGGCGCCAACCAGCAGCGGATTGAGGGTTTTCGGCACGCGGTCCGCGATAAAGACGTAAACAATTCCCCAAACCCCCGCCCAGAAGGCGAGGCTGAGAAAGAGCGGCACGCCAAAAGGCGCAGTGGGGCGTAAACTATAGGCGGGGAAAGCGTTGATGCCGATGAAGGGCAGGGCAGCGATCACCAATTGGTGGACGGTAACGGTGCCAAGAAAAGCTGCCAGAAAACCGATCAAGGCGCGCTTGGCGGTGAATTCTGATGACATGGTGGCGTTTTGCATCTGATGCGTTCCCTTGTTTTGCTTACGGGAATTTAAGCACGCTCTTGGCGTTCGCGATATCGCCCCGATGCTAAAATTTTGAGCGGAAAAGTGAGACCCCACCCTGGGGGGAGCGGGG
>JAKFVK010000283.1 GCA_021732205.1 Hyphomicrobiales bacterium
CGGTCACTGTATCCACTGGCGCGCCCGAGGATTGCGCCGCACGCTCGAAATTCGACTTCAGCCGATCGGTATCGAAAGCGCCGGGCATGATCTGGTTGATCGTCACATTGTGCATGGCGACCGTCCGCGCGACGCCAGCCAGGAAAGCGGTCAAGCCGGCACGCGCTCCCGATGAAAGATCAAGGCCGGCGATGGGGGCTTTGACCGAACTCGACGTAATGTTGACGATGCGCCCGAACCCGCGCTCGCACATGCCGTCGATCACCGCCTTGATGAGTTCAATCGGGGTGATCATGTTGGCGTCCACGCCGGCAATCATGGCGTCGCGGTCAACCTCCCTGAAATTGCGGAAGGGCGGGCCGCCATTGTTGTTGACGAGAATATCGACCGGGCCGGCGGCGGCAAGAAGGGCCTGGCGGCCTTCCGGCGTGCCAACATCTGCGGCGATGGCAATGATATCAGCGCCGCTGCTGCGCAATTCGTCAGCCGTTGCCTCGAGGCTCGCCATCGTGCGCCCGTTGACGATGACCCGGCACCCGGCTTCGGCAAGCGCCCTGGCACAGCCTTTCCCCAACCCTTTGGAAGAGGCACAAACAAGAGCGGTTCGACCGGCAATTCCCAAATCCATCTGCTGCTTCCTTTGAACATGTTTCGTCCTCACGCATCGTGCGGCAAGGCCGATGGGGCGATCCTAGGGTCAGGACCCATTAATTTAGGCAAAACGGCATGGCACGAATGGATAAAATGGCAGGAGAAGCCCGAAAAGCATACCCCTTGGTATGGTTGAGGGCTTCGACGAACCAGTTTGCCATTCGTGCCTTGTCCTTCGGATGGGGTGAAATGACGCGATCTTTATGTCGCAAGCCTTTGAAAGTCAGACGACTTCCTGCAGGCTTGCTCCTCAACCTCGCGCCATTTCTCTCCCACCGTGTCGTCCAAATTAATGGGTCCTGATCCTAGATCACGGCGGGATTTTAAGAAATCAAAACCGCGAACCACCCCATTGTTCGGTTGTATGTTCGTTGCGCAAGGTCGCCCGGTCGGTTTTGCATCATGCGCGGGTACCGTATTTTCGCCATGTATGTCATAATTCTGAGAGGCGACTCGGACACAACTCTATCTGTCCAGGACCATGACGGGGAAAGAGCATTGCCTGACGCCGAAAACCAACGCCATTACCGCACCCTCTTCCTGTCCGATTTCCATTTGGGAACCAAAGGATGTCAGGCAGCGTTGTTGCTGGATTTTCTCAAAATCTATGACGCCGATACCATTTATCTGGTCGGCGATGTCGTTGATGGCTGGCGCCTGCGCCGCGGCTGGTACTGGCCGCAGACGCATAATGACGTCATCCAGAAATTGCTGCGCAAAGGCCGCAAGGGTTCGCGTCTGATCTACATTCCCGGCAATCACGACGAATTCCTGCGTGATTATGTGGGCATGACCTTCGGGGCTGTCGACATCGTCCAGAACGCCATCCACGAAACGGCCGATGGCAAGCGCTTTCTGGTGATGCATGGCGATGAGTTCGATGTTGTCGTGCGCCATGCCAAATGGCTGGCGCTGCTTGGCGATTGGGCATATGTGCTGGCGCTGGGCATCAACACCTATCTCAACTGGGGGCGGCGCAAGCTGGGGCTCACCTACTGGTCGCTCTCATCGTGGGCCAAGATGAAAGTGAAGAACGCCGTCAATTTCATCGGTGAATTCGAACAGGCGCTGACGAGCGAGGCAAAACGGGTTGGCGCGGACGGCATCATCTGCGGCCATATCCATCACGCGGGCGAAAAAATAATGGGTGACATCACCTATATCAATTGTGGCGACTGGGTTGAGAGCTGTACTGCGGTGGTAGAACATTTCGACGGGCGGCTCGAGATCATCCGCTATGCGGCTGATGTGCGGACTGCCGCTCTGGCAACAGAACCACAAGGGACACCTGTTGCAGCGTGATGCGGGTTCTGGTGGCAACCGATGCCTGGCATCCTCAGGTCAATGGTGTGGTGCGGTCTCTGGAGGCGCTGGTGCGCGAGGCGCCGGGGCTTGGCGCCCATGTGGAAATCCTGTCGCCGCTCGCCTTTCGGACACTGCCAATGCCCGGCTATTCCGAAATCAGGCTGGCGATCGCACCCCTGTTGCGCCCCTCGACGATCAACCGCCACATTCAGGCAATTGATCCTGATTATATTCATATCGCCACCGAGGGGCCGATTGGCAACGCCACGCGCAATTGGTGCTTGAAAAACGGACGAGCCTTCACCACCAGCTACCACACCAAATTTCCCGAATATGTTTCCGCCCGTCTGCCCGTGCCGCAGCGCTGGACCTACACCTGGCTCAGGCGCTTCCATAATTCCGGTGCGGGGGTGATGGTGGCAACCCAAAGTCTCGAAGACGATCTCGCCCGCCGCGGGTTTGTGAACATCATGCGCTGGGGGCGGGGGGTCGATACGCAGCTGTTCAAGCCGCGCGCGCAGGAGCTTCCTAATTCCAAAAGCCCGGTATTCCTTTATGTCGGGCGGGTGTCAGTTGAAAAAAACCTCCCCGCGTTTCTGTCCCTCGATCTGCCCGGCACCAAGCTGGTCGTGGGCGAGGGGCCGATCCTGAATGAGCTTCGTATCAAGTTTCCTGACGTGGTCTTTCTCGGCAAGCGCGTTGATGAGCAGCTGGCGAAGGCCTATGCCGGTTCAGATGTTTTTGTGTTTCCTAGTCGTACCGACACGTTCGGCATCGTCCTGCTGGAAGCGATGGCGAGTGGCCTAACGGTTGCGGCCTACCCGGTCACCGGCCCGGCGGATGTGGTTCAGCAGGGCGTTACGGGGTCTCTTTCCGAAGATCTGCGCGCGGCCTGTCTGGAGGCGCTCGCACTGCCGCGCGAGGCGTGCCGCAACGCTGCGCTTGCTCACAGCTGGCAGCAGGCGACCAAACAATTTCTGGATAATGTGCGCGAAGCCAACACCGTCAAACGGCGGCGGCGTTTTCTGCCCTTGCGACTGCGGCGAAAAGCAAGATCGTGACGCGTGGCAATGTCAGGGTCAGACACTAGCTGAAAAGCGCAATTTTTTCGCTGAATGACAATTCGTCATAATTGATGCCGCCCCGCATCGCAGGGACTGCCATTTCCAGCAGGTCGTCATCATCGGACAATGCCAGATTTCCCGCGTGATGGGGTGAAGATCGTCGCCGACGTGGTTCGCTGCTAACGGGGCTCACAAGAGGTGACGTCGAGGGCACATTCATCTGCGCGACCGGCTGCGATGGCGCCGCCATCACATCAACTGCCGACGCCATTGAACTCTGTGGTTGCGGCGCGTGCGGGGCGACGGCCTCGAGCTCCAATTCGGTTGTGTCGACGAGGGTCGGCGACACAGCCGGATGCGCAGCCTCCTTACCTGGCGCGGATTGGATAAGGCCAGTGCTGCTGGCGACATGGGTATCGATCTGGACCAGAGTTTCGACAAGCGCTTCAAGGCGGCGCGACGCCATGTCCTGGAAACTGCAGGCAAGATAAATCTCGCTCGCCCGCTGGTCGAGTTCGTCGCAGGATGCCGCTTCCATGCCGCGCTCCCGCAAAATCCACGACAGCTCCTGAATGCGCTCGGCGGCATTGAGCACGGAATTGATCGCGTTGTCGCTGGCAGCGCTGATGGCGTCAAAATCCGGGCCCTCGCGCAATGTTCGACCGTTATGATGCGCCTCTTCGCGCAGGGCCGCCATCTCGCCGCGCGCGGCAGCGATGAGACCGGAGATCACGCTGATGTCGACCGCAGGTTGCAGGGGCGCGGAAACAAGCGCTGCGGGCGCAGGTGACTGCGCTTCCGCTCCAATTGCGGGCGCGGCCGCCAGCCGGCTTTCGATGCGGCTCAGAACGTCAAGAATTTCCGAGGTGCTGGCGACACGGTTGCGCGCAGCATATTCACGCAGGAACCAGCGACCACGCTCCGTTTCCATAACGGCTGCTTCGATCGCTTCGTAATCCTGCTCACTCAATATATCGTTCGACATACCGCCAATCGCTAAATTTGCCGCGACTCACCTTTTTCCAAATAGTATCACAGCACAAAAATTCCTCGAGCGATTGAGCAAATGCAAGTTAATACCATGAATTTACGGCTTGCGCTCGTCTACATGGCCTTGTTCGCGGGCATCGGCGTTCATCTGCCGTTTTTTCCCTTATGGCTTGCCGCGCAGGGGCTCGAGGCGTCCGACCGTGCGATTGTCCTTGCCGTTCCGATGTTTATCCGGGTGTTCCTGCTGTCGTTTCTCATCGATTGGGGCTTGCGGGCAGGCTCGGTGGCGCGGGCGATTATCATCTATGCGTTGACTGCCAGCGTTCTGACAGCCGCATTACCGTTTCAGTCATCCATGGCGCTTCTTGCGATCTTTTCAATATTGTCCAGCCTTGCCTGGATGCCGGCGCTGCCGTTGCTGGATGCGCTGGCGATGGGCGAGATGCGCGCGGGGCGGGCTGATT
>JAKFVK010000236.1 GCA_021732205.1 Hyphomicrobiales bacterium
CCTCCACCGCCGCCCGGCATTCCAGCACCTCGAAGCGGTTCGCCGGCACAAGCAACGCCTTGGATGGCTCGTCCAGCCGGTGATTGGCGCGGCCGATGCGCTGCGCCAGACGCGAGGCGCCCTTGGGTGCGCCGATGTGAATGACCAGATCGATGTCACCCCAGTCAATCCCCAGATCAAGCGTGGAGGTTGCAACGACAGCTTGCAGCCGGCCGTCCGCCATCGCCGCTTCGACGCGCCGGCGCTGGCCGACATCGAGCGAGCCATGATGGAGCGCGATCGCCAGACTGGCCTCATTAAGCGCCCAAAGCCCTTGAAAAACCATCTCGGCCTGCGAGCGCGTGTTGACGAAGACAAGCGTCATGCGATGGGATTTGATGGCTTCATAAACCCCATCATAGGCCCAGCGCGCGGTATGGCCTGACCAGGGCAGGCGGTTGAGGCTGTGCTCGTGAATGGTGATCTTCGGTGGCGGGCCGCCGGAAAAGCGGAGGATGTTGGCTTGGGGCCGGCCTGACCCGCAACACGAGAGCCAGGCTTGCAAACTTTCCGGATCAGCGACAGTTGCCGAGAGGCCCGCGACCGACAGGTGCGGCGCGATGGTGCGCAGCCGTGCCAGATCAAGCGCCAGCAGATCGCCTCGTTTGTTGGGGGCCAGCGCATGCACCTCGTCGACGATCACGCGTTGCAGATCAGCAAACAGGAGTTGTGCTTCGCGCGATGCCAGCAGGAGCGCGACCTGTTCGGGTGTGGTGAGCAGAATATCCGGCGGATTGATGCGTTGGCGCTGTCGCCTTGCGACCGGCGTGTCGCCGGTTCGCGTCTCATGGGTGATGGCAAGCTTCATCTCGGCAATCGGCCGCTCAAGATTGCGCGAGACATCGACCGCCAGTGCTTTCAATGGAGAAACATAAAGCGTGTGCAGTCGCTTCGCCCGTTTCGGACTTTCGGCCAGGTCAAGCAGGCTTGGCAGAAACCCGGCAAGCGTCTTGCCAGCACCGGTCGGTGCGATCAGCAGAGCGTCCCTGTGATGGCGCGCCTTGTCGATCATGGCGAGCTGGTGGGTGCGCGGTTCCCAGCCGCGTGCCGCAAACCAGGTTTCAAACGCTGGCGGCAACAGGGAACGGGGTTTCGTCTTGCGCACCTGGGTTCAGCTCTTCGCCCAAACGCATAGCTCGCCCTTCACGTCGATACCGCGATCCTGGCGCGTCACCGCCGGGTTGGCGGCAAGCACCGTGAAGCCCAGATCCTGAGCCAACCGCGCCAGATAGGTCGAGGCGTGGGCAAAGCGATAATCAGCGCCGAGGACCACACCGTCTCCCGCATGTGACTGGACCGTGAAAGCGAGGACGCCGCCCGCCGCCAGACGATCGAAGATCGCCTGGAATGTCGGGTAAAGCTCACCGAGATAGACGAAGACGTCGGCAGCGATCACGAGATCATATCCGGGTTGCAAGGACGACGCGGCGGCCGTTTGCAGGAGCGCTGTCAGATCACCGGCAATCAGTTGGCGGTAAAGCCCGCTATCGCGTGCCCGACTCAGCATCCCCGGTGACAGGTCGATGCCATCGATGGCGGCGGCGCGATCGGCGAAAGCGCGCGCTCCCAGCCCCGTGCCGCACCCAAGATCAAGCATCGCCGCGAAATGATGACCGGGCAAGACCGCCTCCACCGCTTCCACCAGCAGGGAAGGCGCCCGGTAATTGAGCGCGCCCACCAGACTGTCCTCAAACCGCGCGGCATAGCCATCAAACAGGGCCTGCACATGGGCCGCCGGCAGATGGTCAGGCGTCTCGCCCCTCAGTACCGCCAGGCGGGCGCCCGCCCCCAGATGATCGGCGGGATCGCTGACAAGTGCAGCACGCAGCGCCGCACACGCTTGTTCGATGTCTCCGCGCTTTGCCAATATCTCGCCCAGTGCGACATGGGCAGCTGCCCAGCCAGGGGCAAGGTCGAGCGCCTGGCACAGCAGATCGCCGGCCCCTTGGTCGTCGCCGCGCGCCAGCAGCGCCAGCGCATAATCATAGCGCCGGTCGGCAAGAAGATTGCCGGACGACGAGTTGGGCGGGTAGACAGGGTTCATTGTGGTCTTGTAACCGATCAGACGGCGACGCCAAGCGCCTCTTGCCAAGCAGCGGGCACAACGCCACAACAGCGATGAGAGCAAAGGAATAAGCCATGTCGGGCACGAATGTGAATGGATTTCTGGGTGGCTCGCCTATCCGCGTCATCGTGCAGCTTGTGGTGCTGTCGCTGATCGTCGGCTTCGTCCTCAGCTATTTTGATCTAACCCCGCTCGACCTTCTCGATGTGATCAAGCGCAATGTCATTCGCTTGTGGCGTACCGGCTTTGATGCGCTGGGCGAAATCGGCAACTGGCTCCTCGTCGGCGCTGTCGTCGTGGTGCCGATTTTTCTTGTCACGAGACTGTTTGCCTCGCGTCGCTGATGGCGCTTGACCCGCGCCCGGTCGAGGTCAGCCACCGCCGGGTGCTGGCGCTGGCGATCCCGATGACACTTGCCCATCTGACGACCCCGCTGGTGGGTTTCGTCGATCTCGCGGTGATTGGGCAACTGGGCGAAGCACGGCTGATTGGCGCGGTGACGATTGGCGCCGTCCTGTTTGATTTTGTCTTCTGGCCCTTTGCCTTCCTGCGTATGGGGACAGCCGGGCTGACTGCGCAGGCGCTGGGAGCGGGCGATAGCGAAAGCCAGCGCATCATTCTGGTTCGCGCCCTGCTGCTCGGCCTCGTTTGCGCCTTTGCCCTGCTGCTTTTGTCGGTGTCGTTGCGTGAAGGTGGGCTTTGGCTCACCGGCGGTAGCCCGGAAGTCCAGGAGGCAACTCGCGCCTATTTCTCCATCCGCGTCTGGTCGGCGCCCTTCGTCTTTGCCAATTACACGCTTCTGGGCTGGTTGATCGGCATGGGGCGGACCGGGCTTGGCCTCATCACCCAGATCATCCTCAATATCAGCAATGCGGCGGGTGCGGCGCTCCTCACCCTTCATTTTCATTTGGGTGTCGAGGGGCTGGCGCTCGCTGCTGTCCTCAGTGAAATCATCGGGATGATGGCCTGCGCTTACTTTGTTGTCAGGTTGGTTGACCAGCGCCTCGCGCTCAACTGGAAAGCCGTGCTGGAGCCTTCCAGCCTGGTCGCCCTCATGGCGATCAACGGCGACATCATGCTGCGCTCGCTGCTGCTCCTGGGCGGGTTTCTGTTCTTTACCCGCCAGGGCGCGGCGCAGGGCGATGTGACGGTGGCGGCAAACGGCTTGCTGATGAACCTGTTCCTGATGGGCGCCTATACGCTCGATGGCTTTGCGACCGCCGCCGAACAGCTTTGCGGCCGGGCGCTTGGCGCGCGCAATGTCATCGCCTTCAGCCGAGCGACTATTCTCACCCGCTACTGGTCGCTTGGTTACGGTGTCCTCCTCGGTGCTGTTTTCTACCTTGCAGGACCTGCGGTGATTGCGGCCATGACCGGCAATGAGGAGGTGCGGCTTGCCGCCCAAATGGTGCTTCCTTTTGCCGCGTTGGCGCCCTTTGCCGGGGCATTGGCGTTCCAGCTCGACGGCGTCTTTATTGGCGCGACCTGGACGGCGGCGATGCGCAACATGATGGTGTTGAGCTTTGTCCTCTATATCGCCACCTTTGCGCTCATCGGCGGATGGCTCGGTAATGCCGGGCTGTGGCTGTCGCTGCTGGTCTTTCTGGGTGCCAGAGGGATCAGCCTGTTGTTTGCCTACCGGCGCGAATTCGCGCGCAGCTTCCATACCCTGGTGTGAAGGCTACATTGGCTCGCTTGCCCATGTCGCTGCCTCACCTCCCACGGCGTCAGCAAGTGTTGTAAATCCGCCAGCTGACAGGCGCGCCGTCACATGCGCCTTCATCTCGTCAAGAAGCGGCAGACCGCGATAGACAAGCCCGGTGTAGAGCTGGACGAGGCTGGCGCCGGCGCGGATTTTCGCCCACGCCGCCATGCCGCTATCAACCCCGCCGCAGCCGATCAGCGGGGTCTTGTCGCCAAGCCGCATGCGCGCATGGGCAAGCAGGCGGGTTGAGCGCTCGAACAGCGGCCGGCCCGACAGGCCACCACTCTCGCCGCCAAGCCGGCGCTCGGCAAGGCCATGGCGCGCAATCGTCGTATTGCTCAGGACCACGCCATCAACCGCGCGCCGGCGGACCACCGCGACGATGCCGTCAAGTTCAGCCTCGCTGATATCAGGCGCAATCTTGAGGAGCACAGGGCGGGCCAGCGCCGCCGTGTGGCGGGCCTCCATGACGCGTGCCATCAGGTCATCAAGGGCGGCCTCGGCCTGCAAATCGCGCAGTCCCGGCGTATTGGGCGAAGAGACGTTGACCGTAAAATAGTCGATCAATGGCGCCAGACGATGCACCAGCCTCACGTAGTCAAGGGTGCGGTCGGGGCTGTCCTTGTTGGCGCCGAGATTGGCGCCGATAATGCCGCCTTGG
>JAKFVK010000129.1 GCA_021732205.1 Hyphomicrobiales bacterium
GGTCAGCACTTCGGCCCGCCCCGCCCCCTCCGCCGCCGGCTGATCGCTGCGCGGGCGCAGCGAGAGCTGGAAATTGCACAGGCAGCCCGCCCCTTCCGCCGGCACCACTCCGGGTAAAATCTTGTCCAGCGCGTCATAGACCGTATCGGGGACCATATGGCCGATGATGTGGCGCAGCGCGACCGGCGCCGGATGCAGGGCGTTGACGATGGAATGTTCGGGCGCGGTGACATGAAAAGGCGCCAGAGACGCCGTGTTGTTAGGAATATCCGGCGCAATCGCGCATTTCAGGGCATAGCAGGAATAGGCCTTGGTATAGACCAGCGGGACGTTGATCCCCTTCTTGTCAAGACCGCTGGTGCCCGCCCAGTCGCACAACACATGGTCGCCGTTGATCGACACCTTGACGGCCAGAAGGATCGGCCGGTCATATCCATCGATCATCATGCTGCCGCTGGCTTCAGCCCTCGGCAGGGCACCGATGCGCGCCAGCGTCGCTTCACGCGAGTTCGTGAGGATGAATTCGGAAATGCCGGTGAGATCCGCCAGCTTGAATTCGATCATCATATCGCTGAGCCGCCGATGGCCGATATCGTTGCAGGTGGCGAGGGCGGTGATGTCACCGACCAGCTGATCAGGCTCACGCACATTGCCGCGGATGAGACGGATGAGCGTCTGATCGATCGCGCCGCGCGCCATCAGCTTCATGATCGGGATATAGAGGCCTTCCTCGTAGACGGAATTGGCGTCCGCCCCAAAGCCGCGCCCGCCAATGTCGACGATATGCGCGGTGCAGGCGAAAAACCCCACCAGTCGCCCGTGATGGAACGAGGGTGTGCAGACGGTGATGTCGTGCAGATGGCCGGTCCCCTCCCACGGATCATTGGTGATGTAGACATCGCCCTCATGGATATTGTCCCTGCCGATGCGGCGGATGAAATGCGGCACCGCGTCGGCCATGGCGTTGACGTGGCCCGGCGTTCCGGTGACGGCCTGTGCCAGCATGTCGCCATGTTCGTTGTAGACGCCAGCCGAGAGATCGCCGGCTTCGCGCACGCTGGTCGAAAAGGCCGTGCGCACCAGCGCCTGCGCCTGCTCCTCGACGACCGAGATCAGCCGGTTCCACATCACCTGATAGGCGATTGTCGCGAAGCTCATGGGTTCACCCTTGTGTGACGGTGATGTCGATGCAGCCGTCGGCGAGCGCGGTCGCGGAACGGCTTGCCGGTATGATGATGGTCGTTTCATCCTCGGTGATGACGGCCGGCCCGGCGATGCGATGACCGGCAGCAAAAGCCGCACGGGAAAACACGCCTGCAGGACCTGACCGGCCAAGCGCTGCATCAAACAGCGTGCGCTCGCCGCTGCGCGCCGGCGCTCCGCCTGCTCTCACCGCTTCGACCCTGGTGACGCCAGCTGGTGGCGTGGCGGCGTTGACCGACCACACCGTGATCTCGACATCCATGCCGGCAACGGTGCGCCCGAACAGATTGGCATAATCAGCCGTGAAACGGGCAAGGAATGTCGCAGCATCCGCCGCCTTGACGTCATCTGGCGTCAGCGTGACCGGTATCTCCCAGCCCTGGCCGGCATAGCGCATATAGACCTTGAATTCAGCCGCGATCCGGGCGGCTGGCGCGCATAGGCGCACGAAGCGGGTAGCCTCGCTTTCCATCTCGGCAAAGAGCTGGCGGACCATGCCGGCATCGAAAGCCGAGAGCTTCATGTAGGCGGTGCGGTTTGCCTCAAAACTGAACGGCGCCCGCAAAAAGCCGATCGCCGATCCAACGCCAGCCCCCGGCGGGACGAGGCAGCGCGACACGCCGAGTTTCTCGCATAGCCGGGCCGCATGGAGCGGGGCAGCACCGCCAAAGGCGATCATGGTGTACTGGCTCAGATCCTCGCCATTTTCCACCGCGTGGACGCGGGCGGCATTGGCCATGTTTTCATCCACCACTTCGGCAAGGCCGAAGGCCGCCTCGATTGTCGTCAGGGCGAGGGGCTCCCCCAGCACGCTGTCAAGGGCGCGCGCTGCCTGCTCCGGGTGAAGCGTCATCGTCCCGCCGGCGAAATGCGCCGCCTCAAGCTTGCCGAGGAGGAGATCGGCATCAGTCACCGCAGGCCGCGTGCCGCCGCGCCCATAACAGGCAGGCCCCGGCTCGGAGCCAGCGCTTTCCGGCCCGACGCGGATCTGCTTCAGCCCGTCGATATGGGCAAGCGATCCGCCGCCGGCGCCAATCTCCACCATGTCGATCACCGGGATCGAGATCGGCATGCCCGACCCCTTCTTGAAGCGATAGGTGCGCGCCACCTCGAAAACCCGCGCCGTCTTCGGCGTCTGGTTCTTGATGAGGCAGATTTTCGCCGTCGTGCCGCCCATGTCGAAGGAGAGCACCTTGTCGAGGCCATGGCGCGCGGCGATATCAGCCGCAAACACAGCGCCGCCCGCCGGCCCTGATTCAACGAGGCGCACCGGGAACGCGGCCGCCGTGGCGATGTCGATGATGCCACCGCCCGAATGCATGAGAAACACCGGACAATCCGCTCCCTCCGCCCGCAAACGGCCGGCGAGCCGCTCAAGATAGGACGCCATCAACGGTTTGATATAGGCGTTGGCAATCGTCGTGTTGAAGCGCTCATATTCACGCATCTGTGGCGATACCTGCGATGACAGCGACACCATGACGCCCGGCAGGCGCTCAGCCAGCACCTGCGCGATCAGCCGCTCATGGCTGTCATTCACGTAAGAGTGCAGCAGGCCGATAGCGATGCTCTGGTAATGCGCCTCGCGCAGGGTGTCGGCCAGCGCCTCGACCTCGGCGCGCTCAAGGGGCACCAGCACGTGCCCGCGCGCATCCATGCGCTCATTCACCACATAGCGGCGGCAGCGCGCCAGCAGCGGCTCGGGAAGGGTGAGGTTGAGGTCATACTGCTCGAAGCGGCTTTCGGTCCGCATCTCGATCACATCGCGGAAACCTTTGGTCGTGATGAGGGCTGTCCTGGCGCCGCGCCGCTCGATCAGCGCATTGGTCGCAAGCGTCGTGCCGTGGATGATCTGGCCAATCGATGAGGGCGTGAGCCCGGCCTTGGCGCAGACCACATGCATGCCGGCGATCATCGCCTCCTCGGGCGCTGCGTAGGTCGTGAGCACCTTTGCCGAATAGCGCGCAATGCCGATCTCCAGAACGACATCGGTAAACGTGCCGCCGATATCAACGCCGAGCCGCGCCGCTTTATCCGTCATCACCCGCTCCTGTCGCCCAGGCCCCGAACCTAATGGCTGCGGTGTATTTCCTGAAAGGGTCATTTGTCGATGCCGCGTCAGCGATTGACAACATAAAACGCCGCGCCGCAGGGTGCGCTCAACCGGAGGCTCAACCATGACCGCCTATGTCGGCGCCATCGATCAGGGGACGACCAGTACCCGCTTCATGGTGTTTGACCGCAGCGGGCGGGTCATCGCCAGCGCCCGGAAGGAGCACCGGCAGATCTGTCCGCAGCCGGGCCGGGTCGAACATGACGCCGAGGAAATCTGGCGCACCACGAAAACGCTGATTGCCACGGCCTTGCGCAAATCTGGCCTGAAAGCGCGCGATCTTGCCGCCATCGGCATCACCAATCAGCGCGAGACGACGCTGTTGTGGGACCGCCGCACCGGCGTGCCGCTGCACAATGCGCTGGTGTGGCAGGATACGCGCACCGATCAGCTGGTGGGGGCGCTCGCGGCTGATGGCGGCAAGGACCGGTTACGGGGAAAGACCGGCCTGCCGCTTGCCACTTATTTTTCCGGCCTGAAGCTGCGCTGGCTGCTTGACCATGTTCCCGGCGCCCGCGCGCGGGCGCAAGCAGGCGATATCCTCTTTGGCACCATCGACAGCTGGCTTGCGTGGAACCTGACAGGCGGCGTTGCGGGCGGGTGCCACATCACGGACGTGACGAATGCCTCGCGCACCCAGATGATGAACCTGCATACGCTCACCTGGGATGACGATATCCTCACCCTCTTCGATATTCCGCGTGCCTGCCTGCCGATCATCGTGTCATCGAGCGCTCTCCACGGCGAATGCGTAGGCGCGCTTGCCGGTGTCCCGCTTGCCGGCATGCTGGGTGATCAGCAGGCCGCCCTCTTCGGCCAGGCCTGCCTTGCGCCCGGCACCACCAAGAACACCTATGGCACCGGCTGCTTCCTGCTGATGAACACAGGCGGGGTTCCTTCTGTGTCCACCCACGGCCTGCTGACGACCCTTGCCTACAAGATCGGCGAGGCACCGGCGGTCTATGCGCTGGAAGGCGCGGTCGCCATCGCCGGCGCGCTCGTGCAATGGCTGCGCGATAATCTGAAACTCATCCATCGCTCCGCCGATATCGAGGCGCTCGCCGCCTCTGTTGCCGATAATGGCGATGTCTATGTCGTTCCGGCCTTTTC
>JAKFVK010000045.1 GCA_021732205.1 Hyphomicrobiales bacterium
CGTTTGCGCCGTCGGCTTCGGCGTTCTTCGTGGTCAAGGATCCCAGCGGCATGCCCAGGGGAATCACGGTTGACCTTGGCGAGGCGCTTGCCAAAAAGCTCGGCGTGCCGGTGGAGATCGTGGCCGCACCCAATTCCGGAGAGCTTGTCGAACTTACGGCCAAGGCGGCGATTGATGTCGCCTTCATGCCGGTCGATGCCGAGCGCAAGACCAAGGTTGAATTCGGCCCCGCCTATTTCGCGCTGGAGAGCACGTGCATGGTGGCGCCCGGCTCCAGCGTCAGGAGCAATGGTGAACTGAACCGCGGCGGTACCCGGGTTGTCGGCATCTCCAACACGACGACCGTTCGCAAGGCGCGCGAGACGATGCCGCTTGCGACCGTCACCGATGTCGCTTCCGTCGGTGAGGCGATCGCGCTGATGAAAGCAGGGCAGGTTGAGGCCGTGGCCCTGTCGCGCGATTCGCTGTCAGGTCTCGTCAAGGATGTGCCGGGTGCACGTATTCTCGATGACGCGTTCCAGACAACAGGAATTGCCATTGCGGTGCCGAAGGGCCGGCCGGCTGCGCTCGCCTATGCCAGCGCCTTTATCGAGGAGGCAAAGGCAAATGGTCTGCTGCGTCAGGTCTTCGACAAGGCGGGGCGGCAGGACGACAAGATTGCGCCTGCGGGTGCCCGTTACTGAAACAGACGGTCAGTATTCAATGCGCAGCCCGCCTTCAATGCTGCTGGAGGATTGGGCGACGCCGGGGATGTTTGAATCAACGCGTGAATAGACATAGCGTGTGGTAAAGGAGACGTTGCGGTTCAACCGCCAGGTGAGAGCCAGAATGCTCATCAGCCGTTTGTCCGCGCGGGTGATCCCCGCGAACTGGTCAAGGCCGAGGTTGAGCGTGGCGGTAGCCAGAAGATTGCGCTGAAAGGCGTGTTCAACGGTGAAAAAGAGATCACGGCTGAAGCCGCCGGTCGAGCCACCGACCTGCTGGCTGTCGAGGACACCGCTGCGCGCCATGAAGCGCAAGGTTGTGAGGCCGGAGAGCTGATAGGCGAGCGCGCCATCAACTGTCAGCCCTTCAACGTTCGGGATGGTCGGCTCGCGCTGGCGTTGCAGCAGGTAACCCAGCGCCACTTCACCGTTCAGCGCCGGTCCGAGGTTGAAGGCCAGGCCACCACGGGGTGTCAGCCCTTCCGACCCCTGACGAAGGCCGAACAGATCAACGGGGACCTGGTAGTTGCGGCGGTTGAACGCCACTTCGGCAAACGGACCGAATTGCGGCGTGATGTCGTAGGTGCCGCGCAAGGTGATTGTGGTGATGTCGAGATTGCGGCTGGTATTCGACAGGCTGCCGCCGCCAACGAGCTGCGTTTGGCCATAGCGCAGTGCATCGAACTGCCCGCGCAAACGCACCGAGACACGGCCGAAACGCTGGGTGATGGCGGCATTGGCGGTCGTTGTATCGAGATCAGGTCGACCAAACGCGGTTACCGGCAGGTTGAAGGTAAAGGCACTGTCGGGTACGCGGCGGAAGCCGGCGCCGAAATCAAGCTGGGTATCGCGACGCACATCGATGCGCCCGGTCGCCTGGACGTCGATATTGTTGCGCGCTTCAACTTGGGAGGTGAAGAAATCCTCGCGTTCATAGCGCAGCCGCAAGCCAAGCGCATGATTGCTCCAGTTGGAATTGATCAGGACTTCGGCGGCATTGCGGGTGAAGCCGGTGCGGGTCTGGCCGGTGGTATTGCCGTTGGCGTTGTCAGTAAAGCCAACCCCGCTTTCAACCGCCGGTCGCAGCGTGAAGGAGCCGATGGTAATGCCAAGCGGCGCATAGGGGTTGGGATCGGGACTTGAGGCTGGCTGGGGTGCCACCGGCACGGGTGGCGGCGGCCCGCTGGTGGTGGAGGCGCGCGGATCGAGGACGGGTGCAAGGACAGGCGGCGTGTTCTGGGAGCGCAGCGGGGCTCGCACCACGGCCTGAACGGCAGCGCTGGTGCGTGGAACGGGGCGCGGCGGCGGGCGGGTGGATGCAGGATCGAGCGGGTCGGCGGGCGGCTGGGTCGTGGTGTCGAGACGTGTCGCGCTATCGGTGTCGGAGGCAGGGGCGAGAGCTCCTCGCAGCCCGGCTTGCGGCGCGTTGCGCGGGAGCGGCAGAGCATCGTCGGGATTGATCAGAAGCGGGTCTTCCGGCGCAGGCGCGCGTTGAGCGAAGACGGGAGCGCACAGGCACAGGGCTGCCGCCGCCAACGCGGCAAGGCCAGCGCGTCTCATCGACCGCGTAGTCCCCGCTCTCATCCTCTCCACCACCTGCACTAGTGAACGGACGGTAAATGCGCGTGGTTAACCAGTGGTTACGTTGCAGCTTGCAGATGCATTCGGGGTTTCACCCGGTCCGGTGAAAGGCTAGGATTGCGTCGGACAGGAATGGGCTCATGAACGGTTTGACTTCACCTCTGCGCAAGGGAGCTGCGCTCGACGCCGTGGCTTCGGCTATCCGGACGATCGAGGCGGAGCGTGCCGGCCTTGATCTCCTGGTCCACACGCTTGCCGGGCCGACCGGTCTTGCCTTCCATCGCTGTGTTGCAGCCGTGCTTGAAGGCAAAGGGCGGGTTATCGTGACCGGCATCGGCAAATCGGGGCATGTCGGGCGCAAGATTGCAGCAACGCTTGCCTCGACCGGTACGCCTGCCTATTTCGTCCATCCTGGCGAAGCCTCGCATGGCGATCTTGGCATGATCCAGACGGATGATGTGATTCTCGCCTTGTCGTGGTCAGGCGAAACCGCGGAACTCGCTCCTGTGGTTGCCTATGCGACGCGCTTTTCGGTGGCTCTTTACGCTGTTACCTCGGATGAGGGGTCGGCGCTCGCCAGGGCGGCGGACGGGGCAATGATCCTGCCCAAGGCGGCGGAAGCTTGTCCCAACGGGCTGGCGCCCACCACGTCGACGACCATGCAGATGGCGCTTGGCGATGCACTTGCTGTCGCCCTTCTGGAAGCGCGCGGGTTCACGGCCCGTGAATTCGGCCTGCTCCATCCGGGCGGGCGTCTGGGTGCCGGCCTGAAACTTGCGCGCGAACTCATGCATGGCGAGGAGGCACTGCCGCTGGTGCGGAAAGGTACGACGATTGCCGAGGCCGTCGTGCCGATGAGCGCCAAGCGGTTTGGTTGCGTTGTAGTCGTGGATGAGAACGGGCGACTGGCTGGCCTTTTCACCGATGGTGATCTGCGCCGGGCGCTGGCTGCAAACTCGCTTCACGGCGTTGTCGACAGTGTCATGACCAAGGCGCCGCGCACCATCGCGCCCGACACGCTGGCTGCCGAAGCGGTCGAGATGATGCAGAGCGGCTCGATCACCGTTCTTGTCGTGGTCGAGGACACGCGGCCAGTCGGCCTGCTGCATCTTCATGATCTGCTGCGGGCAGGCGTGGTGTGAGCCGTCTGATTATGGACGTAAATTTCGCGGCAAGGCGCTGGCGGCGGGCATCACGAGAATGGTGACGCGTGAATTGGTGGTGGCGAAGGGATTGTTGAGCACGTAGGGCTCGTTGTCCGCCTTGCCGGTGACGGCGGCGATCCGGTCACTGGGCAGGCCGCTTTCTGACAAGACCTGACGAACGGCGTTGGCGCGCTCGCTTGACAGATCCCAGTTGGAATAGCCGGCGCGGCCCTGGACGCGGCGCGAACTGGTATGGCCGATAATGGTGATGGGATTGGGCAGGCGGGTGAGCGCGGGCGCGAGGCTCTGCAGGGCCTGACGCGTCCGCTCATAAGGAAAGCGCGAGCCATCGGGGAACATGGAGCGCCCGTCCTGATCAACCAGTTGGACTGCCAGACCGTCGGGCGTTTCCTCGAAAATGATATTTTGTGACAGGGATGAAATCTCCGGCAGGTTCTGCAAGGCCTGGCGCAGCGTTGCGGCAGCGGTTGCGAATTGACGTGATTTGGCCTGAGTGGTTTGTTCGTTGTCTCTCGTTGTGAGCTCGGGGCCCTGGCGGCGTTGCTGATCGTTGCGCTCATTGGCGACCGCGATTTCGAGCTTGTCGTCGGCCGTTGGTGACACGTCCTTCAGGAAGTCCTTGGTCTGGACGCCGCTGATCTCGACGACGCCGGCAAGCCGCGAGTCACGGGCAACGCCGAAGGCCTCGCGCATGGAACCGGCAACCTTGGCAAGCTTCACCTTGTCCTGGCTCGAAAAGGCGGCGACGACCACGAAGAAGCTCATGAGAAGCGCCATCAGATCGGCGAAGGTCACAAACCAGCCGTGACCGCCGGCGTGAGCTTTTTTCTTACGAGCCACGGCTCAGGCTGCCTCTTCGAAGGCTTCGCGATGCTTGTGCGGCAGATAGGCGAGCAGCATCTCGCGGATCAGCGCCGGGCTCTTGTTCTCGCGGATCTGCAATACGCCGTCGATGACGAGCG
>JAKFVK010000069.1 GCA_021732205.1 Hyphomicrobiales bacterium
CGAGCGCCCAGCCATCCCTGGCGGCGATCGCCCTGGCAATGGCGAAAAGCTTCATCGTCGCATCATTGGGGGGAAAGGGCGGACGATTAAGCCCTCCGCTTACCGCGATCGTCGTATCGGGATCATGCGTCTCAAGTTTACAGAGTGCGGCCTCGACCTCGGTGGCGCCGGCGCGGTCGATTGCCCGGAAATCCACTTCGAATCGGCAGGTTTGCGGCACGACATTGCGGGCACTACCACCTGAGATGACACCGACATTCGTGGTGATGCCACGGGCATAATCGGTCATGGCCTCTATCGCAAGGATCTGGCGGGCCGCCTCCCGGATGGCGCTGCGCCCGCGCTCATGCCTGGCGCCGGCATGGGCTGGCGTGCCGGTGATCATCACATCGACGATACCTACCCCCTTGCGTGCTGTCACGATCTTGCCGCCGTCGCGCGCCGGTTCGGTGACGAGTGCCGCGGCGGCCTTGCGTCCATAATCCTCCACAAGGCGGCGGCTGGTCGGGCTGCCGATTTCCTCATCTGGCGTGAAAATAAACACCGTTGGCGCCACCAGACTGCGGCGCAGCGCTGCTGCCTTGAAGGCTTCCAGCGCGAGAAGCGCACCCCCCTTCATGTCATAGACACCGGGGCCATAGAGCCGGTCTCCATCAACCCTGATGGCAAGCGGCCCGGATTTGGTGCCGGGCGGATGAACCGTATCGACATGGGAAAGCAGCAGAACAGGCTTTGCAGCGGTCGCCGGTCCGGCCTTGAGGATGATGATATCACCCAGCCCTTCACGCCCCGCGATCCGTTCGATGCTGACCGGCGCGCCCGCCACATAAGCCGCCACCGCATCCGCCATGCGGTTAACGCCGGCAACATCATGCGTGAAGCTTTCGATGTCAGCCCAGTCCCGCAGCGAAGCGATCAACTTGTCGGGCATGCGACCAAACTCCGGTTGACGATCGTCAACATCCGGCGTTGACGTACACGCCTCAGAACGGCACCTCGTCGTCGAGATCGCCGCGCGACATTGCGGCAGGCGCTGCACGCCTGGCGGGTGCGCGCGGTTCGCTGCTGGCGCCCATCCCGCCATCCTCGACCATCCGCTCCCCGCCGCCACGGGAATCAAGCAATGTCATTTCTCCACGGAAACGCTGAAGCACCACTTCCGTGATCTTGCGCTGATTGCCGTCCTTGTCGGTATATTCTCGCGACTGCAACTGGCCTTCGACATATATTTTCGAGCCCTTGCGTACATATTGCTCGGCCACGCGCCCGATGTTTTCGTTATAGATGACGACGTTATGCCACTCGGTCTTTTCCTTGCGCTCGCCGGACGCCTTGTCCTGCCAATTCTCCGAGGTGGCGAGCGAGAACTTAACCGCCTGTCCACCTTGCGCAAAGCGTTGGACCTCCGGGTCGCGACCGACATTACCGACCAAGATCACCTTATTGACGCTACCTGCCATCCTGTTTCTCCCAATGGTGCACCTCACCCGGCGCGAGCCCGCAGCGCAAGCGAATAAATCGCTTCTCAACAGCGCAGGCAAGTAAAATGTTCTTACAATGTTCCTATCTTTCGGCTACCCTCTCGCTTGATCAACAGATGAGTCGCCGTATACCCTCGCTATCGACCTGCCTGTCGCTTCAGTCTAGGATGTGTTCATCCTGACTGTGTGCGTCCTGGTGAACGCTATGGAGTGGTCCTGATGCTTGCACGCCTGCTTCTTCACGCCCGCTATCTCACCATGAATGCTGTCCTTGCGGTGAACATCGCCGCATTATGTGTTGGCGGTGCCTGGCTGTGGAGCGGATTTGTCCTGGCGCTTTTTCTGGCAACAATCGTTGACGAAGCGGTTGGTGACGACAAGGCAGCGTTCGGCCCAGCATGGACCTGGTTTCTTGATCTTCAGCTGTTTCTGGCGCTGCCGTTGCTGGCGCTCAATGTCGCGCTTTTCGCCTTTATCTGCGGAACCGGCGATGCGTTGTCGATCATTCCCGTCATGCGCGGCATGGGAATTGATCTTGCTGCGGCGCGCGCGGCCACCGGCGCCTGGTCGCTTTTCGGCGGCATGCTCGCCATCGGCCTGTTCATCGGCGCGGCCGGCACCAATGTCGCCCATGAGCTGATTCATCGCACCAATGACCGGCTGGCGATGTTCGTCGGGCGCTTTCTTCTGGGTTTTTCCGGCGACACGTCGTTTTCCATCGAGCATGTCTACGGCCACCACATCCATGTGGCCACCGACGCTGATCCGGCGACTGCACGGCGCGGAGAATACGTCCTGCGGTTTGCCGTGCGCTCCATCATCGATGGCAATCTGTCGGCGTGGCGGATTGAAGCAGCGCGGCTGGCACGGCGCTCCCTGCCGCTATGGTCGCCCTATAATCGCTGGTTACGCGGCCAGATGTTTACGCTGGCGATTTTCGCCACCGCCGCTGTGCTGGGCGGATGGCTCGGCCTTGCGCTGGTCATCGTTTGTGCGATCCAGGGAAAGCTTTACCTCGAAGTGGTCAATTACATCGAGCATTACGGGCTGGTGCGGGTTCCCGGCCAAAGGGTTGAGCCGCGGCATTCGTGGAACTGCGCCCGGCTGGTCTCGAGTGCCATTCTCTTCAATCTGCCGCGCCATTCGCATCATCACATGTTTGCAACCAAACCCTATTGGCAGCTTGCCTGCGAGGCGGATGCGCCGACGATGCCTTATGGCTACAAGACAATGATCATCATCGCGCTCATGCCGCGCCTGTGGCAAAAGGTCATGGAACCACGTTTGGCAATTTGGGATACCAAGTTCGCCAATGAGCAGGAGCGTAAAATCCTGGCCGAGCGTGGCTGGCTGCAAACGGCTGCCTAAGTCAACGCAATGCTATCTGACCAGTTCGAAGCGTCGGGAACGGCGCCTTCTCCGTTTTGGAATATGACATGACAAATCCCGCTACCCGCGCGCTGGCGTCGAAATCCATCGTCATTCGCGGCGCCCGCGAGCACAATCTGAAGAATGTCGACCTCGATCTGCCGCGTGATTCACTCGTGGTGTTCACCGGCCTGTCGGGATCGGGAAAATCATCGCTGGCGTTCGACACTATCTACGCCGAGGGCCAGCGCCGCTATGTGGAGAGCCTGTCGGCCTATGCGCGGCAATTTCTGGAAATGATGCAGAAGCCTGACGTCGACCAGATCGACGGGCTGTCGCCGGCCATCTCCATCGAGCAGAAGACGACCTCGCGCAATCCGCGCTCGACGGTCGGCACGGTGACCGAAATCTACGATTACATGCGCCTGTTGTGGGCGCGTGTCGGCATCCCCTATTCGCCGGCGACGGGCCTTCCGATTGAAAGCCAGACGGTGCAGGAGATGGTCGACCGGATCCTAGCGCTCCCTGAGGGTGTGCGGCTGTTTCTTCTGGCGCCGCTGGTGCGCGGTCGTAAAGGCGAATACCGCAAGGAGATTGCCGAGCTGCAGCGCAAGGGTTTCCAGCGTCTCAAGATCGACGGCAATTACTACGACATTGCCGCAGCACCTGCGCTCGACAAGAAGTTCAATCACGATATCGACGTCGTCGTTGACCGCATTGTCGTGCGCGCCGACGCCGCCGCCAGGCTGGCTGATTCACTGGAGACGGCGCTGCGGCTCGCCGACGGGTTGGCGGTGATGGAATTCGCCGACGATAAAGACAGCGATGGCAAGCCGAAGCGCCTTATGTTCTCGGAACGTTTTGCCTGTCCGGTCTCCGGTTTCACCATCCTCGAAATCGAGCCACGGCTCTTTTCGTTCAACAGCCCGCATGGCGCCTGCCCGCATTGCGCCGGGCTCGGCTCGGAACGCAAGGTGGATGCCGATCTGGTCGTTCCTGACGATAAGCTCACCTTGCGCAAGGGTGCGATTGCGCCTTGGGCCAAATCGTCATCGGCCTATTCCCTGCAGACGCTCGAGGCGCTTGCCAGGCATTACCGCTTCTCGCTCGACAAGCCATGGTCGAGCCTGACTGACATCGTCCGCAAAAAGATCCTCTACGGCTCGGAGGGCGAGGACATCGCCTTCAAGTTCGATGATGGTCTGCGCGCTTATGAGACGAAAAAGAGTTTCGAGGGCGTGGTGCGCAATCTGGAGCGGCGGTGGAAGGAAAGCGAGAGCGAATGGGCGCGCGAGGAAATCGGACGTTATATGTCGGAAACGCCGTGTGCATTGTGCGGCGGCGCCCGTCTCAAGCCAGAAGCGCTGGCAGTGAAATGTGCCGGACAGACGATTTCCGAGGTGACTGCATTGTCGGTGCGCAAGGCGGGCGGCTGGTTTGACACGCTGCCCGCTCACCTCAGTGAGAAGCAGAACACGATTGCCCGGCGCATCCTGAAGGAAATTCAGGATCGCCTGCGCTTCCTCAATGATGTCGGGCTTGA
>JAKFVK010000277.1 GCA_021732205.1 Hyphomicrobiales bacterium
GCAGAGGCTGAAGCGAAGAAAAACAATTGGAACGTTGTCATCTCGGTCGTTGATACGGGTGGCCATCCCATCTATCTGCGCCGCCTTGATGGAGCGCAGACGGCGAGCGTCGTGATTGCCCAGGGCAAGGCGTCGACGGCTGTTGCCTTCCGCCGCCCGACGAAAGCGCTCGAGGATGGCCTGCAGCAATCGTCGCGCATTCTGGCGGTTCCCGGCGCCATGCCGCTTGAAGGCGGTTTGCCGATTGTCGTCGATGGCAAGATCATCGGCGGTATCGGCGTGTCAGGTGTTCTGTCTTCACAAGATGCAATAATCGCTATGGCTGGCATTGCCGCACTCAAGTAAATCGGGAACCAGGACCGCTTTATGGCCTCGTTAAAGGACCTTCGCCTGCGTATCGCCTCGGTTAAGGCGACGCAGAAAATCACCAAGGCGATGCAATTGGTCGCCGCTGCCAAGCTGCGCAAGGCACAGCTTGCAGCGGAGGCCGCGCGCCCCTATGCCGAGCGCATGGAGAAAGTGCTCTACGGCCTGTCTTCGACGCTCAAATCCTCACCCGGTGCGCCGCGCCTGCTGGCGGGCACGGGCGCCAGCAAGGTCCACCTACTGATTGTCTGCACGGCTGAGCGCGGGCTGTGCGGCGGGTTCAACAATTCCATCGTCAGGATCGCCCGCGAGCGGGCGTTCGCCCTGTCATCCGAAGGCAAGGACGTCAAGATCCTGTGCGTCGGCAAGAAGGGCAATGATGCGCTGCGGCGCAATTTTGCCAGCTGGATCGTCGGACTGGTTGAACTGCGTGGCGTCAAGCAGATCGGTTATGTGAATGCCGATGAGGTTGGCAAGCGCGTGCTTGCCATGTTCGAGGCTGGGGAATTCGATATCGCCACGCTCTTTTACGCACGCTTCAAATCGGTGATTTCGCAGATCCCGACGGCAACGCAGATCATCCCGGTCGAAGTGCCGGCGGATGCGGCGGTCAAGAGCGACGGGGCTGCCTATGAGTATGAACCGGATGAAACGGCGATCCTGAGTGATCTTCTGCCGCGTAACATATCGGTGCAGATCTTCCGGGCGATGCTTGAAAACGCCGCCTCCGAACAGGGTGCTCGCATGAGCGCCATGGATAACGCCACGCGCAATGCCGGCGACATGATCCGCAAGCTGACACTCACCTATAACAAGACGCGTCAGGCGCAGATTACCAAGGAACTCATCGAAATCGTCTCGGGCGCTGAAGCGCTCTGATCAAGTCTTATGTGAGGATTGAACCATGGCTACAGCCACCGCCGCCCACGGCAGAATCGCTCAAGTCATCGGCGCCGTCGTCGACGTGCAGTTTGACGGCGATCTGCCGCAGATTCTGAACGCGCTCGAAACCAGCAATCTCGGCAACCGCCTGGTTCTGGAAGTCGCCCAGCATCTGGGCGAGAACACGGTGCGCTGCATCGCCATGGATTCGACTGAAGGTCTGGTGCGTGGCCAGCCGGTGACCAACACCGGATCGCCGATCGAGGTGCCGGTGGGCGAGGGGATGCTCGGACGCATCGTTAACGTCATCGGTGAGCCGGTCGACGAAGCCGGCCCGGTCAAGCACACGGTCAAGCGCGCCATCCATCAGCCGGCGCCGGAATTCGTCGACCAGTCAACGGAAGCGCAGATTCTTGAAACCGGCATCAAGGTCGTCGATCTGCTGGCGCCTTATGCGAAGGGCGGCAAGATCGGACTCTTCGGTGGGGCTGGCGTCGGCAAGACGGTGCTCATCCAGGAGCTGATCAACAACATCGCCAAGGCCCATGGCGGCTTTTCGGTGTTCGCCGGCGTTGGCGAGCGCACGCGCGAGGGCAACGACCTTTACCACGAGTTCATCGAATCGGGTGTCAACAAGAAGGGCGGCGGCGAGGGTTCGAAATGCGCGCTTGTCTATGGCCAGATGAACGAGCCGCCGGGTGCGCGCGCGCGCGTCGGCCTCACTGGCCTCACGGTTGCCGAATATTTCCGCGACCAGGGTCAGGACGTGCTGTTCTTCGTCGACAACATCTTCCGCTTCACCCAGGCTGGTTCGGAAGTGTCGGCCTTGCTCGGCCGCATTCCCTCCGCGGTCGGCTATCAGCCGACGCTCGCCACCGACATGGGCGCGCTGCAGGAGCGTATCACCACCACGACCAAGGGCTCGATCACCTCGGTGCAGGCGATCTACGTGCCAGCCGACGATCTGACCGATCCGGCGCCCGCGACCTCGTTTGCGCATCTTGATGCCACCACGGTTCTCAACCGGGCGATTGCTGAAAAGGGTATTTACCCTGCGGTCGATCCTCTCGATTCAACCTCGCGCATGCTGGAGCCGCGGGTCATCGGTGATCGTCATTACGGGGTGGCGCGCCGGGTGCAGGAAATTCTCCAGCGCTACAAGGCGCTGCAGGATATCATCGCCATTCTCGGCATGGATGAGCTGTCGGAAGAGGACAAGATCGCGGTTGCGCGCGCCCGCAAGATCGAGCGCTTCCTGTCGCAACCCTTCTTCGTCGCCGAAGTCTTCACCGGTTCGCCCGGCAAATATGTGAAGGTCGAGGATACCATCAAGGGCTTTGAAGGCCTGTGCGATGGCAAGTATGACCATCTGCCGGAAGCGGCCTTCTACATGGTCGGCACCATCGAGGAAGCCGTCGAGAAGGCGCAGAAGCTCGCCGCTGCGGCGTAAGGACGGAAACGACCAATGGCGGATGCCTTCAAATTTGAACTCGTCTCGCCGGAACGTCTGGTTCTGGCTGTTGATGCGCGCTCCGTCGTTGTGCCGGGCAGCGAAGGCGAAATGACCGTACTCGCCCGGCATGCGCCGCTGATGTCGACGCTGCGCCCGGGCGTGCTGGTGGTTGAGGGCGATGGCGGTACGCGGCGCATTTTCGTTGGTGGCGGGTTTGCTGAAGTAGGCGCCCAGGGTCTGACGATCCTGGCCGAGGATGCGGTGGCGGTAGAGGATATCGATCGCGCGAAGCTCGAACAGGACATCCGCAACGGCGAAGAGGATGTGCGTGACGCCAAGAGCGAGGATGCGCGGCGGATGGCGATGATGAAAGTCGAGCGATTGAAAGGCATGGCGGCTGTCGTTTGAGGCGCGCCATCGCCGGTGGCCAGGGCGCTTGTGAGCGCCCCTTTTTTTAACGCCACCCGTCAACCTTGCCTGTGCTAGAGGCCTGGACGGTCGCTCATTGCTGCTGATCTTCAAGCGTCATGGCCGCCCCTCTGGCGGCGATCATGATGGTTGGCGTGTTGGTGTTGCCCGATGTGATGGTTGGCATGATGGAGGCGTCGATCACCCGCAGGCCGCTCATGCCGATGACACGCAGACGCTCATCGACGACTGCCAGCGGATCGCTCGCCAATCCCATCTTCGCGGTACCCACCGGATGGAAGATCGTGGTGCCGATATCGCCGGCAGCTCGCGCCAGGCTCGCCGCGTCATCACCCACATCCGCGCCGGGGAGCCGCTCTTTCGGTTGAAAGCGCGCCAGCGCCTTTTGCTGCATGAGGCGGCGGGTGAGGCGGATGGCATCTGCCGCCACCTGCCGATCCTCGTCGGTTGACAGGTACCGGGGAGCGATCAGCGGTTTGTCGAGCGGATCGGCCGAGCGCACACGGATGGTGCCGCGCGAGGTCGGGCGCAGATTGCAGGCCGAGACGGTGATCGCTGGAAAGCGATGCAGCGGATCACCGAATTTGTCGAGCGACAGCGGCTGGACATGAAACTGGATGTTGGGGCGCTCATGGGTGGCGGAGGAGCGGGTGAAGATACCAAGCTGCGAGGGGGCCATGGTGAGCGGGCCGCGCTGGAAGAGCGCATAGTCAAGCCCCATGCGCGCGCGCCCGATCAGCGAATGATAGGTCTCGTTCAACGTCCTGACATTGTCTACTTCATAAATGGCGCGCTGCTGAAGATGATCCTGGAGATTGCGTCCGACACCCTGGCGATCAAGCTTGACGTCGATACCAACTGCGCGCAACCACTCCCCCGGTCCGATCCCGGAGAGGTGCAGAAGCTGGGTCGAGCCGACCGAGCCGGCGCACAAAATCACTTCACGGCTTGCCTGCGCCTCACTCACCTGACCGTTATGGCGATAGCGCACGCCCGCCGCCCTGCCGCGATCGATGATGATCTGTTCAGCCAGCACGTTTGTCTGCACCAGCAGATTTTGCCGGGCGAGGACGGGCTTCAGAAAGCCGCGGGCGGCCGACCATCTGACACCGCGCTTCTGATTGACATGAAAGGTGCCGACGCCCTCATTGTCACCTGTGTTGAAATCGCTCGTGCGCGGTACGCCCATTTCAGTGGCAGCGTCCGCCACCGCGTCGAGAATATC
>JAKFVK010000014.1 GCA_021732205.1 Hyphomicrobiales bacterium
CGGCGCTGATGCTGCGCCGGCGTGGGGCAGCAAGCGCTACCACCATTCATTCGCTCATCTATCGGCCACGGGGAGGCGAAGAGGAAGCCCCCACCTTCGTCATCAACCGCGACAGCGCAGCCGCAGGTGCCAAACTCATCGTCATCGATGAGTGCTCGATGGTCGATGAGGAACTGGGGCGCGATCTCCTGAGTTTCGGCGTGCCGGTGCTGGTGTTGGGCGATCCGGCGCAGTTGCCGCCGGTCAAGGGCGGCGGTTTTTTTACCGAGCATGAGCCCGACATGATGCTCACCGAGGTTCACCGTCAGGCGCGGGACAATCCGATCATCGAGATGTCGATGATCGTGCGTGAAGGCGGCGTACTGGCGCCCGGCCAATATGGCGACAGCCGCGTTATTTCCCGGCGTGATCTCAAGGCCGAGGACGTGTTGGCAAGCGATCAGGTGCTGGTCGGGCGCAACAAGTCGCGGCGTGCCTATAATATCCGCATGCGGCAATTGATCGGGCGCTGGGATTGGCGCCCGGCCTCAGGCGACAAGCTGGTATGCCTCAGGAATAACCGCAAGAAGGGCCTGCTCAATGGTGGCTTGTGGGTGGTGAAGGAAGTTGGCGCGCCCAAGCGCGGGCAATTCGCGCTCAGGGTGGCACCGGAGGAAAAGCCTGACGGGAAGGCCATCGCGGTCACCGTGCCGCCCCATTGTTTCGATCCCGAGGCAGGCGAGGTACCTTATGCTGCGGGGCGCACCGGCGAGGCCTTCGATTACGGCTATGCGCTGACCGTCCACAAAGCGCAGGGCTCGCAATGGGAGGATGTGGTGCTGCTTGATGAGAGCTTCGCCTTCTCCGAGTATCGCGAGCGCTGGCTCTATACCGGCCTTACTCGCGCCGAGCGCAAGGTGACGGTGGCGGTGTGAGGCGCTGACGTTTCGGTTAGCCAATGTTCGTTAGGATGAGCGCATGACGCTTTCGACTGAACTCATTGGCGGGCTTGCTGCCGCGATCACCACGCTGTGCTGGGTGCCGCAGGCTGTTCATATTCTCAGGACGCGCGAGACGGCGGGCGTGTCGCTGCCAGCCTACGCCGCCTTTGCGGCAGGAATAGCGCTGTGGCTCGTCTACGGCCTGTTGATTGGCAGCGTGCCGGTGATTGGCGCCAATGCGGTGACGCTGGTGCTGGTATTGGCGATCGTCGTGCTCAAGCTGCGCTATGGGGGCCATGGCAAGGGTTGATCGCGAGCGCGTCCGCTAATTCCCGATTTCGCCATGATTTGATACGGATTTAGCCGGTTTTGCATGTGAAAAGGATGGTCGCACCTGTGATTCGTATTGTGATGAGCCTCGACCATGTCTGTTCTGGATGCTTCGAAACCCGACCTGCACGCGACACTTGTTCTCGTCCGCGACCTTCTGTCGTGCCCTTTTTCGCGCCTGCCGCGGGAGCGGAGAGACAAGTCGGCCATTGCGAGGCGCGTGTCGGATCGGGTGGTGTCTCCCGCAGCATCTGTGCCGCCGAGCGACCCGGTCGACGCGGTGCGACGCCCACCCCTTCTCTCGGCGGGCAATATTGCCGATGTTGATCACCTCGAGAGCCGCCACAGGCTGGCGCGCGATTTCGTCCTCATGGTGGTGCAGTGGTCGCTTGGCTTTGTGCTGCTCCTGGCATTTTGCGTCATCATTCTGGCGGTCGCGGTGTGAAATAGAGCGGCTGTGCGGAGTCTGTCTTGCCAGTGTCGTCAAAGCAGGCTTTTGTGCCGCGCTTTGAGGGGGCAATATGGCGGCTGGCGGTATTATCAACGGACAGGTCCTGGACAATAGCGGTGTATTTTCAGCCCATGCGTTGCGATTCGGCGATGGGGTGATCACCGATCTTGAAAACAAGGGTGCGTTCGAACTGGATGCAACGGGCCTGATGGTGCTGCCCGGCATAGTCGATGTGCATGGCGATGCCTTCGAGCGCCAGCTCATGCCGCGTCCTGGCGTGCGTTTCCCCATCGAGGTGGCGCTCCTTGAGACGGACCGGCAATTGGCGGCGAATGGCATTACCACGGCGTTCCATGCCGTTACGTGGTCGTGGGAAACGGGTCTGCGCGACCGCTCGATAGCCGAAGAGATGAGCAGGGCGCTACGCGTACCTGGTGCCGGTCTTTCCGTCGACACGCGCTTTCACCTGCGCCACGAATGCCACAATCTGGCGGCTGAAAACGAGATCATCGCCTGGCTGAATGACGGGCTGATCGATGTGCTGTCGTTCAACGATCATGTGGAGGATTGCCACGCGGATGCAGGCAAACCGGCCAAGGTCCAGCAATATCTTGACCGCACCGGCCTGACGCGCGCTGCATGGGACGAGTTGCTGGCGCGTATCACGTCACAAGGGCCGCTTGTGCCGGCTTCCATCGAGCGGCTGGCTGCAGCCGCGCGCAAGGCGGGCGTGGTGATGATGTCGCATGACGACATCTCGCCTGCCCATCGCGATTCTTTTCATGCGCTGGGCATTCACGTGTCGGAATTTCCCGAGACAGAGGAAACCGCCCGTCGCGCGCTGGAGCACAACGGGGCAGTGGTGTTTGGCGCGCCCAACGTGGTGCGCGGGCGCAGCCACACGACTGCGCCCAATGCCACCGACATGATCGCCAAGGGGCTGTGTACGGTGCTCGCCTCGGACTATTACTATCCGGCGCTGGCGCTTGCACCTTTCAAACTGGTTGAGCGTCTGGGGGGGGATATCGGACGCTACTGGCCGCTGGTCTCGACGCAGGCAGCGCGCGCGCTCGGGCTGAACGATCGGGGAACGCTGACGGTTGGCCAACGTGCTGATATCACGCTGATTGATGCCCATGGCAGGGTGCCGCGGGTGATCGCCACGCTGGTTGCGGGCAAGATTGTCTATCTTGCCGATGGCGCACGGCTGAAGGCGGCGTGAGCCTCAAAACGCAAAGAGGCCGGCGGCGGGCCGGCCTCTTCGTTGTCACGTCGCGTGCGAGCCTGTGGTCGCGTTCTGATCAACCCTGCTGGATGGCAGAGAGAACCCAGCGCATGCCGTCTTGCTGATCGCGACGGAAGGTCCACAATTCGGTCGCCTCGGTTGGCGCGGCCTGCCCGCCGACCAACTGACCGGAGCGCCGATCAACCATCTGGTCAACCAGCGAGAAGCGCATGGCGACGGTTGCGTACTCGACCGTGCCTTCGCGCCAGGCTTCCGACAGATCGCCCTGCAACAGCTTCACATCGGCAATGGTGTTGCGCACGCCCTTCTGCTCGTTGTTGCCCATATCCTGTTCGAAATAGGCCGACATTTCCGGCGTGGTGCGGGGGCGCAGCGCGCCCACATCCTCGCGGCCATAGGCAAGCTGGATTTCGGTAAGAAGACGTTCGAAATTGTCGAAATCCTCTTTCGTGAGGCCAAGCTGGTCGCTCGGGCCCATCGCCTGCGGGCGCGCTGCTGCAGCCGCTCCAAGTGCCGAGCCATAGCCCTGTCCCGAGCCATGGCCCTGCCCGCCAGCATCGCCGCCGAGCGCTGAGCGCATGTCCGGGCCGCCGGCAGCAGCCATGCGTCGATTGCGCAGCATGCCCATCACCAGTTTGACGACGATGAAGATCAGGCCGACCTGCAGCAGCAGGCCAAGGAAGCCGCTGAGCGAGCCCAGGCCACTGAAAAGGCCGCTGCCGGAGAGAAGTCCAAACAGGCCGGCGCCGATGAAGCCGGCGGCAAGCCCGCCAAGCAGGCCACCGCCAAGTCCGCCGAACAGGCCGCCTGGACGCTGCTGAGCAGCAGCAGGCGCCTGTGCGCCCGGCTGTGCGGGACGCTGGGGCTGGGTAACCGAGCGGTTGATGGTTGATTGCGGGGTTGGCGCAGTGCTGGTGGGAGCGGGTGCCGATTGGGTGCGGGCGCCGCGACTGCCCGAGCTGTTACCGCCACCGGGGCGGGCGTCGACGCTGGTGATGACGAGGGTCGCCATCATGGCCAGCGCTGCCACGATCATTGGAAAACGAGCAACATAACGCATGATCATTTAGCCTCTCGAAAATGCCCTGTCGGGCTAGACAAAAGTCTGTTCGACTTTCGTCTATTACATAGGGAGGCTTTTGTCAAAGACCAGTAGCGGGCGCTACCGGAAAAAAGGTCAGAATTTTGGAGCCGATGACCATCGCCATCCTTGCCCGCGCCGTGCACCAGGCATAGATTGCGCGCCGTTCGCGCCGTCCCGGCGCCTGAGGAGCACAGACCATGGGTTTCATCGCCGACAGCCTGCAGCGCATCAAGCCATCGCAAACCATCGCGGTGACGCAGAAAGCGCGCGAGTTGAAAGCGGCGGGGCGCGACGTCATCGGGCTCGGCGCCGG